>JAFLDI010000065.1 GCA_017302485.1 Burkholderiales bacterium
GGCCCGGAGTCCTGCACCGCCAGCAGGCAGCGTCCGTCGGCCAGCGCGGACAGGGTGCAGCGCACCCGGCCCCCCGGTGGTGTGAACTTGAAGGCGTTGGACAGCAGGTTCAGCAGTACCCGCTCGATCTTGTTGGCGTCCACCGCGGCCGGCAGCGTGGCCGGCGTGCTGATGCTGTAGGCCAGGGCGCGCTGGGGGGCCAGCGCATGGAACTGCTCGGCCACCGTGCGCACCAGCAGGGCCAGATCCACCTGCGCCAGGCTGAGGTCCATCTTGCGCTCGTCCAGCCGGGCCAGGTCCAGCAGGTCATTGACCTGGCGCAGCAGCGTCGAGGCGTTGCGGTGGATCACCTGCAGCTGCCGGCGCTGTTCGGGCGCCAGCGGCGCGCCACCATCGAGCAGGTCCTGCGCCGGGCCCAGGATCAGCGCCAGCGGCGTGCGCAGCTCGTGGCTGACGTTGGCGAACAGCTCGCTGCGCAGCTGATCCAGCCGACGCACCTTGTCGAGCAGGGCCTGCAGCTCGGCGTTCTTGCGCGCCACCTCGGCCTCGGCGCGCTTCTTGGCGGTGATGTTGCGGCCCTCGGCCAGCAGGAAGGCGACCCGGCCGCTGGCATCGCGCACCGGCAGCAGCGAGAAGTCGACGACGATGGTCTCGTCGCCGGCGGCCTGGCCGTAGACCTCCAGGTCGCAGCGGATGAATTCGCCGGCGCCAGCCCGCCGTACGAAGTCGCGCTGCTGCAGGACGGACTCGCGCGAGACCTGGAACCAGCGGGCCTCCCAAAACGGCTGGCCGACGATCTGCGCCAGGTCGACCCCGGCGCCGTCCAGTGCGGCGCGGTTGATCTCCAGCGTGCGGCCCGCGGCGTCGAGCAGGCCGACGAACTGGTACATCGAGTCCAGTACCACCCGCGCGAGCTTCTCGCGCCGGGCCTGTGGCGCATCGTCGGCACGCAGCGTGACCGAGCCGACGCGGCAGGGCATGGTGGCCTGCTGGGGCGGTGCGGTGGCGTCGGGCATGGTCGAGCGGCGGGGAGTCGGGCGCCCGATTGAACGGCCACCGGTCCAGCGGGCGTGAGCGGACTTTCCCTGAAATCTCGATATTAATGGCCAGGGCTGCCGTGCCAAGGCCTTCACCATTTCGTGCAGGTCGACGCCCTGGACTTGATCAAATGATGAAATGTTGCGGCTAAGCGTTGGGCAGGTACCGCCGGGCGCCGACTGGACAGCCCTCCCGCAGTCGGTTGTACGACCTCGGATTGTCGGTGTTTACCCTGCGAATATCGAGATTTCAAGCCGTTTGGCGATTTCGGGCAGGGCCTTTGCAATGGACCGGGCATGAGCGCCCAGCCGTCCCATGCCTTCGATCCCTCGCGCCGCTTCGTTCGCATCGTCGACGAGCGTGAGGATGGCATGGTCGAGTTCGAGTTCGCGGTGGGCGAGCCCGAGCTCTTCGTCGAGATGATCCTGCCGCAGGCCGCCTTCATCGAGTTCTGTGCCCGCGAGCAGGTGCTGCCCACACGGTCCGACGGCCAGGCGATCGATCCCGCCGATGGCCGCCATTGGACGCTGCGCGAAGCCCGCACCCAGCGCCTGGACCGGCACACGCCAGGCACCGATCCCGAGCCGCCGGCCTGAGCGGCGCCGGCCCATCCTGGATACCCCTGCACCCACCCGGCCGCGCCACGCCGGGCCACCACGACCGAGGAGACAAGCCCCTATGCAGATCGACCTTCGCACCGTCAGCATCACGCCGCTGCGGCAGACCTTCGACAACGTCGCCGCGCGCCTGGGTGGCGACAAGGCTGCCTCGCGCTACCTCGAGGCCACCCTCGATGTGCAGGCGGACGCCAACTTCCACTACCGCCCGACCTGGGACCCCGAGCACGAGATCTTCGACCCTTCGCGCACGAAGATCGTCATGAAGGACTGGTACGCCTTCAAGGACCCGCGGCAGTTCTACTACGGCACCTACACCCAGGCCCGCGCGCGACTGCAGGAGACCGCCGAGGCCGACTTCGACTTTGTCGAGACGCGCGGCCTGGCCGGCGCCTACGACGACGCCGCGCGCCGCACGGCGCTGGACTTCTACGTGCCGCTGCGCCACGTGGCATGGGCCGCCAACATGAACGGCGCCTCGATGTGCGCCTACGGCTACGGCACGGCCATCACCCAGCCCTGCCTGTATGCCGGCATGGACCAGTTGGGCATTGCCCAGTACCTGACCCGCCTGGGCCTGCTGATGGGCCAGCCCGGCGACCTGGAGGCGGGCAAGCAGGCCTGGCTGGAGGCGCCGGCCTGGCAGGGCCTGCGCCGTTATGTCGAGGACAGCTTTGTGCTGAAGGACTGGTTCGAGCTCTATGTGGCGCAGAACGTGGTGCTCGACGGCCTGCTGTTCTCGCTGGCCTACGGTGAGGTCGACAAGGCGCTGGCGGCCAAGGCCGGCCCGACGTTGTCGATGCTCACCCGCTTCCAGGCCGAGTGGTTCCAGGACCACTGCAAGTGGGTCGACTCGGTGCTGAAGACCGCCGCCGCCGAGAGCGCCGACAACCGGACCACGCTCCAGGGTTGGATCGCCACCTGGCGCGCCCGTGCCGACGAGGCGCTGGCGCCGCTGGCCAGCCTGGCCCTGGGCGACGGCGCGACCGCCGCAATGGCCCGCGTCCACGCGGCACTCGACACCCGGCTGGCCAAGGCCGGCCTGGCCGCCTGAATCAACCCCCACGGAGAGACCGAATGTCGAACGTCTTCATCGCGTTCCAGAAGAACGAAGAGAGCCGCTGCATCGTCGAGGCCATCCTGGCCGACAACCCGGGCGCCTCGGTCAATGAGCAACCGGCGATGGTCCGCATCGACATGCCCGACCGCATGGTCATCCGCCGTGAGACGGTGGAGGAGCAGATCGGCCGGCCGTTTGACCTGCAGGAGCTGCACGTCAACCTGATCACGCTGACCGGCCACATCGACGAGACCGACGACGAGTTCTCGTTGTCCTGGAAGAACTGAGCCAACCGGGAACCCCGCAGGAGACACCCATGGACATGCAAGTGAACAAGAAGCTGGGCCTGAAGGAACGCTACGGCCTGATGACCCGCGACCTGGCCTGGACGCCCACCTACCAGGCGGTGCAGGACGTCTACCCCTACATCGCCTACGAGGGCATCAAGATCCACGACTGGGACAAGTTCGAGGACCCGTTCCGGATGACGATGGACGCCTACTGGAAGTACCAGTCGGAGAAGGAGAAGAAGCTCTACGCGATCATCGACGCGTTCAACCAGAACAACGGTCACCTGAGCCTGACCGACGGCCGCTACATCAACACGCTCAAGCTGTTCCTGACCGGCGTGTCGCCGCTGGAATACATGGCGCACCGCGGCTTCGCGCATGTCGGACGCGCCTTCCCCGGCGCCGGTCCGCGGGTGGCCTGCCTGATGCAGAGCCTGGACGAGATCCGCCACTCGCAGACGCAGATCCACAGCCTGTCGAACTACAACAAGTTCTACAACGGCTTCCAGAACTGGCGCCACCAGCACGACCGCGTCTGGTACCTGTCGGTGCCCAAGAGCTTCTTCGACGACGCTGTCACCGCCGGGCCGTTCGAGTTCATGATCGCGATCGGCTTCGCCTTCGAGTATGTGCTGACGAACCTGCTGTTCGTGCCCTTCATCTCGGGCGCCGCCTACAACGGCGACATGGGTGCGATGGCCTTCGGCTTCTCGGCGCAGTCCGACGAGTCGCGCCACATGACGCTGGGCCTGGAGATCATCAAGTTCATCCTCGAGCAGGACCCGGACAACCTGCCCATCGTCCAGGCCTGGATCGACAAGTGGTTCTGGCGCGGCTACCGCGTGCTGACGCTGGTGGCCATGATGATGGACTACATGCTGCCCAAGAAGGTGATGAGCTGGAAGGAGGCCTGGGAGGTCTATGCCGAGCAGAACGGCGGCGCGCTGTTCGCCGACCTGGCCCGCTACGGCATCAAGGTGCCCGCCGGCTGGGAGCAGGCCTGCAAGGACAAGGACCACCTGTCGCACCAGGCCTGGGCGGTGTTCTACCAGTACGGCGCCGCTGCGCCCTTCCACACCTGGGCGCCCAGCGCGCAGGACATGGACTGGCTGTCGGCCAAGTACCCCGACACCTTCGACAAGTACTACCGGCCGCGCTACGAGCACTGGGCGAAGGAGGCCGCCGAGGGCCGGCGCTTCTACAACACCACGCTGCCCATGCTGTGCCAGACCTGCCAGATCCCGATGTTCTTCACCGAGAAGGACGATCCGACCAAGATCTGCTACCGCGAGAGCACCTACCACGGCATGAAGTACCACTTCTGCTCCGACGGCTGCCAGTCGATCTTCGACCATGAGCCCGAGAAGTACGTGCAGAGCTGGCTGCCGGTGCAGCAGATCTACCAGGGCAACTGCTTCTGCCCCGACGCCGACCCGAGCCAGCCGGACTTCAATCCGCTGGCCGAGGTGCTGCGCTGGTACCGCATGGAGTTCGGTCGCGACAACCTCGACTACGTGGGCTCGCCAGACGAGAAGAACTTCAACGCCTGGAAGCAGATGGCCACCGGCAACTGAGCCGCCGCGCCCGCCCCCACCCCCCCATCAAGGAGACATCGCCATGGCTGTGGCCGCAATCGGCAACTACGCGTTCGCCCCCAAGGATCCCGTCGAGAAGTTCCCCGCCCCGCTGCTGTTCATCGGCTGGGAGGACCACCTGATGTTCTGCGCCCCGTTCGCGGTGCCGTTCCCGCCGACGCTGAAATTTGGCGACCTCTGCCGCGGCGCCCTGCAGGGGTTGTATGGCGCGCACCCCGAGTTCGCCCAGATCGACTGGGACCGGGCCGAGTGGTTCAAGTCCGGCCAGCCCTGGCAGCCCGACCACGACAAGACGCTGGCGGAGAACGGCCTGGGCCACAAGGATGCGATCCGCTTCCGAACGCCCGGCCTGAGTGGCTTCAAGGGCTCGTGCAGCTGAGCGGGGCCGCGCATCCATGTCCTACACGCTGACCATCGAGCCGCTGGGCCAGGTGCTGCAGGTCGAGGAGGGGCAGACCATCCTGGACGCCTCGCTGCGCGCCGGCATCTACCTGCCGCACGCCTGCTGCCACGGGCTGTGCGCGACCTGCAAGGTCGAGGTCGTCGACGGCGAGATCGAGCATGGCGAGGCCAGCAACTTCGCGCTGATGGACTACGAGCGCGAGGAGGGCAAGTGCCTGGCCTGCTGCGCCACATTGCAATCGGACGTGGTGATCGAGGCCGAGGTCGACGCCGAGCCCGACGCCCGCAACCTGCCGGTGCACGACCATGCGGGCACGGTCAGCCGCGTCGAGAGCCTCACGCCCACGATCAAGGGCGTGTGGATCACGCTGGACGCACCGATGGACTTCCAGGCCGGTCAGTACGTCAATCTGCAGCTGCCCGACGGCCGCTCCTCGCGCGCCTTCTCGCTGGCCAACGCACCGCAGCGGCCCGGCGAGGTGGAACTCAACGTGCGGCTGGTGCCCGGCGGGCAGGCGACCACCTGGATCCACGCCCAGCTCAAGGCCGGCGACCGGGTGCGCCTGGCCGGCCCTTACGGGCGCTTCTTCGTGCGCAAGTCGGCCGCCATGCCCTCCTTGTTCCTGGCCGGGGGCTCGGGCCTGTCGAGCCCGAAGTCGATGATCGACGACCTGCTGGCCGAGGGCAGCCCGCAGCCGATCACGCTGGTCTACGGCGCGCGCCGGCGCGAGGAGCTCTACGACCACGAGCGCTTCGTCGCACTGGCGGCGGTGCATCCGCAGCAGTTCAGCTATGTGCCCACGCTGTCCGACGAGCCGGCCGACTCCGTCTGGACCGGCTTCAGGGGCCATGTGCACGAGGCCGCCCGGGCCCACTTCGACGGCGACTTCCGCGGCCGCAAGGCCTATCTGTGCGGGCCGCCGCCGATGATCGACGCCTGCATCACCACCTTGATGCAGGGCCGGCTGTATGAGCGCGACATCTACACCGAAAAGTTCCTCTCGGCCGCCGACGCCGCGCAGCAGCTGCGCAGCCCGCTGTTCCGCAAGATCTAGCTTGAACGGGCAGCCGAGCCATGTCGCGCCACCTCATGCACCACGTCCAGAAAGGCCGCCAGCACCGGCGAGGCGTCGCCTCGGCGGTACAGGCAGCTCAGCTCGACATCGCGCAGGTGGCGGCTGGTCAGCGGCCGGAAGACCACGCCCGGCAGGCGCAGGTTGGTGGCGCTCTGGGTGGTGATCGCCAGCCCGAAGCCGCTGGCCACCAGCGCGATGGCCGTCAGCACGTCCTCCACTTCCTGCTCGACGTGCAGCGTCAGCCGCTCCTGGCGGAAGGCGTCGGCCACCTCCTGCGCCAGGCCGCGCATCGGGATGTTGGGGTAGACGATCAGCGGCTGGCCGTCCAGGTCGGCCAGCGCCACGCTGGGCCGCACCGACAGGCCGTGGCGCGCCGGCATGGCCACCACCAGCGGCTCGCGCAGCACGGTCTCGACCACCAGGTCCTCGTCGGGCGGCACCAGACGGTTGAAGCCCACCGACAGCCGGCGCTCGCGCAGCGCCTGCAACTGCTCGGCCTTGGTCAGGTTGTGCAGTCGGATCTTCACCTCCGGCCGCAGCGCATGAAAACGGGCCAGCATGCGCGGGATCACATCGAGAACGCCGGAGCCGAACAGGCCGACGTCGAGCACGCCGGTCAGGCCCTGGCCGGCGCGTTGCGTGCGCTCCTTGGCGCGCTGCGCCAGCGCCAGCAGGTTGGGCACCTCGGCCAGCAGGGTCCGGCCGGCCTCGGTCAGCTCGACGCCGCGCGTGCTGCGCAGGAACAGCACGGTGCCCAGCCGGTCCTCCAGCGCCTTGATGTGGCGCGACAGCGGCGGCTGCGCCATGTGCAGACGCTCGGCCGCGCGGCCGAAATGCAGTTCCTCGGCCACAGCCAGGAAGCAGCGCATGTCACGCAGGTCCATCGGGGTGTCGTGCTCCGGACAGATCGATACCTCAATGGTATCAATCATATTGAATCAAGTATTGGACAGTATCAGCGCCGCTGCCCATCATCCGGCCCGGGGCGCTTGGAACAGACCGCGCACAGCGGCACCGCAGGAGACACACCGTGCAGCGCTTCGATGTGCTGATCGAGGACACCGGCGAGCACTACGCCTGCGCCGACACGCGCTCGCTGCTCGAGGGCATGGAGGCCCTGGGACGCAAGGGCATCCCGGTGGGCTGCCGCAACGGCGGCTGCGGTGTCTGCAAGGTGCGCATCACCGAGGGCCTCTTCATGGCCCGGGTGATGAGCCGCGCCCACGTCAGTGAAGACGAGGAGCGCGCCGGCCATGTGCTGGCCTGCCGCGTGCGGCCGGTCAGCGATATCCGCCTGGCGGTGATCGGAAAGATGAAGAAGAGCGTCTGCCGTTCGGTTGAGACGGCAGCTGCGCAAGACGACCCCTCAACCGGAACGAGACAAGGAGACTGAGATGGCAATGACTGGTGTACTGCGTCCAGGCCACGCCGTGGTGCGGGTGCTGGACCTCGACGAGTCGGTGAAGTTCTACACCGAGGTGATGGGCCTGAAGGAGACCGGCCGCGACAAGGGCGGACGGGTGTACTTCAAGACCCAGGACGAACGCGACCACAACAGCTTCGTGATCCGCAAGGCCGACAGCGCCGGCCTGGACTGCTTCGCCTTCAAGGTGCTGAACAAGGCCACGCTGGCCACGCTGGAGGGCCGCCTGAAGGAATACGGCGTCACCACCGAGCGCGTGCCCGCCGGCGAGATGCTGGAGACCGGCGAGCGCGTGCGCTTCAAGCTGCCGACCGAGCATGTGGTCGAGCTCTACGCCGAGAAGACCGATGTCGGCAATGGCCTGGGCTACACCAATCCCGAGGCCTGGGTGGAGGGTGGCGGCGGCATCAACCCTGTGCGCATGGACCATGCGCTGATCTACGGTCCGGACATCGACGGCAACAAGAAGCTGTTCGAGGAAGTGCTGGGCTTCACGCTGGTCGAGCGCGTGCTGCTGGAGGACGGCAAGACCGACCTGGCCACCTGGCTGACCTGCAGCGCCAAGGCGCACGACATCGCCATGGTGCGCCATGCCGAGCCGGCCAAGCTGCACCACGTCAGCTTCCTGCTGCAGACCTGGGAGCAGGTGCTGCGCGCGGCCGACATCATGAGCATGCACCGCGTCTCGATCGACATCGGCCCGACCCGCCATGGCGTCACCCGCGGCACGACGATCTACTTTTTCGACCCGTCCGGCAACCGCATGGAGACCTTCTGCGGCGGCTATGACTTCTACCCCGACATGCACCCCACCACCTGGACCTGGGACGAGGTCGGGCCGGCGGTCTTCTACCACGACCGCAAGCTCAACGAGCGCTTCCTGACCGTCGTGACTTGACCGCCCCCGAGGCGGCCTGGTGCCCCTTGGAAGGGGGCGCCACGGGCGGACTGGCAGCGCCAGATCCGCCGCGGCCGCGGGATGGGGTTCTGCCACTGCTTCCGGACATGAGTACGCACAGCATCACGCAACGACTGATCACCGCCGAGGCCGCCAGCGCGGCCTGTCGCGCGGCGCTGGCGCAGGCCGAGGCGCGGGGCATTCGCATCAACGTTGCGGTGACCGATGCGTCGGGCACCCTGATGGCCTTCCTGCGCATGCCCGGCGCCTTTCTGCACTCGATCGACATCGCGATCGACAAGGCCTGCACCGCCGCCAGCTTTGGTTTTCCCACCTCGCAGTGGAACGCCGCGGTGGCCGATGACGAGCTGCTGCGCATCGGCCTGAACCAGCGCCCGCGTCTGGTGATGTTCGGCGGCGGGCTGCCGATCGTCGAGGCCGGCATCCGCATCGGCGGCATCGGCGTCTCGGGGGGCTCAGCCGCCGAGGACGAGGCCTGCGCCCATGCCGGCCTGGCGGCACTGAACCTGACCTGAGCTACCACCCTGAGTCCTGCATGAAACAGTTCCTCAACTTCATCAATGGCGAGTTCGTCGCCACCGGCAAGACCTTCGAAGACCGCAACCCGGCCACCAATGCCGTGATTGGTCAGGTCCACGAGGCTGGGCGAGCCGAGGTGGACGCCGCCGTCGCCGCCGCGCACGCGGCGCTCCAGGGCGAGTGGGGCCGCATGAGCGTGGTGCGGCGCGCCGAGCTGCTGCACGCGGTGGCCGACGAGATCAACCGCCGTTTCGACGAGTTCCTGGCCGCCGAGCTGGCCGACACCGGCAAGCCGCGCTCGCTGGCCAGCCACATCGACATCCCGCGCGGCGCGGCCAACTTCAAGATCTTCGCCGACATCGTCAAGAACGTGCCCACCGAAAGCTTCCAGATGGCCACGCCTGACGGTGGCACGGCGATCAGCTACGCGGTGCGCTCGCCACTGGGCGTGGTCGGCGTGATCTGCCCCTGGAACCTGCCGCTGCTGCTGATGACCTGGAAGGTCGGCCCGGCGCTGGCCTGCGGCAATGCGGTGATCGTCAAGCCCAGCGAGGAGACGCCCGCCACCGCCACGCTGCTGGGCGAGGTGATGAACGCGGTGGGCATCCCCAAGGGCGTCTACCAGGTGCTGCACGGCTTCGGCCCCGGCTCGGCCGGCGAGTTCATCACGACGCACCCGGGCGTCAACGGCATCACCTTCACCGGCGAGACACGCACCGGCGAAGCCATCATGGCCGCCGCCGCCAAGGGCGTGCGTCCGGTCAGCTTCGAGCTCGGCGGCAAGAACGCCGGCATCGTCTTCGCCGACGCCGACTTCGACAAGGCGGTGGCCGGCATCACCCGCAGCGCCTTCGAGAACTGCGGCCAGGTCTGCCTGGGCACCGAGCGGGTGTATGTGGAGCGGCCGATCTTCGAGCGCTTCGTCACCGCGCTCAAGGCCAAGGCCGAGGGCCTGAGGATCGGCGGCCCCGACACGCCGGGCGTGGGCATCGGCCCGCTGATCTCGGCCGAGCACAAGGCCAAGGTGCTGTCCTACTACGCCAAGGCCCGCGACGATGGCGCCACCGTGGTCACCGGTGGCGGCGCACCGGCCATGGACGGCGAGTACGCCGACGGCCACTTCGTGCAGCCCACCATCTGGACCGGTCTGCCCGAAAGCTCCACCGTGATCCGCGAGGAGATCTTCGGCCCCTGCTGCCACATCGCCCCGTTCGACACCGAGGCCGAGGCCATCGCGCTGGCCAATGCCACCGACTACGGCCTGGCCACCACCGTCTGGACGCAGGACCTGGGCACCGCGCACCGCATGGCCGCGTCGATCGAGGTGGGCCTGTGCTGGATCAACAGCTGGTTCCTGCGCGACCTGCGCACCGCCTTCGGCGGCGCCAAGGCCAGCGGCATCGGCCGCGAAGGTGGCGTGCACTCGCTGGAGTTCTACACCGAACTCCGCAACGTCATGATCAAACTCTGAAGGACGGCCGCGCGATGAGCCCCGACAAGATCCAGCAGTACGGCGACGAGCTGCACGCCTCGCTGCTCAGCCGCCAGCCGGTCGAGCCGCTGACCAACCGCGAGAGCGGCATCACCATCGACGATGCCTACCAGATCCAGCTGCGCATGATCCAGCGCCGTCTGGACGCCGGCGAGACGGTGGTGGGCAAGAAGATCGGCGTCACCAGCCAGGTCGTGATGGACATGCTGGGTGTCAACCAGCCCGACTTCGGCCACCTGCTCTCGGGCATGGTGTTCAACGAGGGCGAGCCGGTCGACACCGGCCGGCTGATCGCCCCGCGCGCCGAGGCCGAGGTGGCCTTCATCCTGGCACGCGACCTCAGTGGCCCCGGCGTCACCGCCGCCGATGTGCTGCGCGCCACCGACTGCGTGATGCCCTGCTTCGAGATCGTCGACTCACGCATCCGCGACTGGAAGATCAAGATCCAGGACACCGTGGCCGACAACGCCAGCTGCGGCGTGCTGACGCTGGGCGGCACCCGGCGCAGCCCGCGCGACCTGGACCTGGCGCTGGCCGGCATGGTGCTGGAGAAGAACGGCGAGGTCATCAGCACCAGCTGCGGCGCGGCGGTACAGGGCTCGCCGGTCAACGCGGTGGCCTGGCTGGCCAACACGCTGGGGCGCCTGGGCATCACGCTCAAGGCGGGCGACGTGATCCTCTCGGGCTCGCAGTCGCCGCTGGTGCCGGTGGTGGCGGGCGACAGCCTGTACTGCCACGTCGGCGGCCTGGGCAGCACCTCGGTGCGTTTCATCTGAGGACAGCGGACATGGCACTCGATGCACAGACCATCGCCCAGCTCGCCGAACACGTCGAATCGGCAGAGCTGAACGCGCGCGACATCACCAAGATCACCGACGACCACCCCGGCATGAGCTGGGACGACGCCTACGCCATCCAGGACGCGATCCGCGCCCGCAAGGAGGCCCGCGGCCACAGAACCGTGGGCCTGAAGTGCGGCCTGACCTCGCGCGCCAAGATGAAGCAGATGGGCGTGGAAACCCCCTGCTTCGGCTTCGTCAGCGACTACATGAGCTGCCCCGAGGGCAGCGACATCGACACCTCGCGGCTGATCCATCCCAAGGTGGAGGCCGAGATCTGCATCGTCACCCAGGCCGAGTTGCGCGGCCCGGGCTGCCATGTTGGCGCAGTGATGGCGGCGATCGACTTCGTCGTGCCCGGCGTCGAGATCATCGACAGCCGCTACCGCGACTTCAAGTTCGACCTCAAGAGTGTGATTGCCGACAACACCTCGGCAGCGCGCTTCGTGGTGGGCGGCCGGCCGCGCAACGCTGACGAGCTGGACCTGCGCACGCTGGGCGTGGTGATGGAGAAGAACGGCCGCATCGTCGCCATGGCCGCTGGTGCCGCTGTGCTCGGTCACCCGGCGGCGGCAGTGGCCATGCTGGCCAACCACCTGGGCGCGCGCGGTCAGTCCATCCCGGCGGGCAGCTTCATCATGACCGGCGGCGTCACCGAGGCGATCGCGGTGCAGGCCGGCGACCAGGTGGTGGTGCGCTTCCAGGACCTGGGCAGCGTCGGCATGCGCTTCGCGTGACGATGAGCACATCGCCCCCGCGCCGCATCGCCACCGGCGGCTTCCAGACCCTGCTGCACGACGTGGGCAGTGCCCGCAGCGGCCAGCCGCCGCTGCTGATGCTGCACGGCTCGGGCCCTGGCGTCAGCGCCTGGGCCAACTGGCGGCTGGCGCTGCCGGT
>JAFLDI010000066.1 GCA_017302485.1 Burkholderiales bacterium
GGCGGCGGCTCGGCACTGCGCCGGTCTGTCGGGGCATCATCGTCGTCGCGGCGACGCGGCGGCCGGCGCGGACGGTCATCGTCCAGCTCGATGGCCTCGAGGTCGATCTTCTTCTTGATCAGCTTCTCGATGTCGGCCACCAGCCGGCTGTCGTCTCGCGTGACCAGCGTGATCGCCACGCCCGAGGCGCCGGCGCGGCCCGTGCGGCCGATGCGGTGCACATAGTCCTCGGCGTTGAAGGGCACGTCGAAGTTGAAGACCGCCGGCAGGTCGGCGATGTCCAGGCCGCGGGCGGCCACGTCAGTGGCCACCAGCAGGTCGACCTCGCCCGCCTTGAAGGCGGCCAGCGACTTCAGGCGCTCGTCCTGGCTCTTGTCGCCGTGCAAGGCCGCGGTGCGCAGGCCATCACGCTCGAAGGAGCGCGCCAGGCGCGCCGCCCCCAGCTTGGAGTTGACGAAGACGATGGCCTGCTTCAGGTCGCGCTGGCGCAGTTGCTGGCGCACCACGGCGCGCTTGTCGTCGTCGGTCACGCTGTAGAAGCGCTGCTCCACCGTGGAGGCGGTGGCATTGGGCCGCGCCACTTCCACCAGCACCGGGTCGTGCAGGTAGCTGTTGGCCAGCTTCTTGATCTCGGGGCTGAAGGTGGCCGAGAACAGCAGGGTCTGGCGGTTGCCCTTGGGCAAGTAGCTGAGGATGCGCTGCAGATCGGGCAGGAAGCCGATGTCGAGCATGCGGTCGGCCTCGTCGAGCACCACGTACTCGACCTGGTTGAGCACGCAGTTCTTGGCCTCGATGTGGTCCAGCAGGCGGCCGGGGGTGGCGATCAGGATCTCGACGCCGCGCTTCAACTCGGCCGTCTGCGGCTTCATGTCGACGCCCCCGAAGACCACCGCGGCACGCAGCCCGGTGTGCTTGCAGTAGGCCTTGACGTTGTTGGCCACCTGGTCGGCCAGCTCGCGGGTGGGAGCCAGCACCAGGGCGCGCACCGGGTGCCGGGCGGGCGAGGCGCTGGTGTTCTCGTGCCGCATCATCTTCTGAAGCAGCGGGATCGAGAAGGCCGCGGTCTTGCCGGTGCCGGTCTGGGCGGCGCCCATCACGTCACGGCCGGCCAGGACGATGGGGATGGCCTTGGCCTGGATCGGCGTCATCGTCGCGTAGCCCTGGTCGTCGACGGCGCGCAGCAGCTTGGCATCCAGCGGCAGCGTGTCGAAACGGGCGGGCGGCGCGGTGTCGGCCTCGGGCGCGGAGCGGGCCGGGTCGGCCTGAGATTCGGGGTTCATGTCCCCCAATTATCGCCGCTTGGCCAGGTCGTGCCTGTTTACACTGCCGAAGCGCGCTCTGCGGGCACATCCTCTGACTGCCACCCGACAGGAGTCCTCAACGTGTCTTCCCCCCGCAAGGGCATCATTCTGGCCGGTGGCTCCGGCACCCGCCTGCACCCTGCCACGCTGGCCATCAGCAAGCAGTTGATCCCGGTGTACGACAAGCCGATGGTCTACTACCCGCTCAGCGCACTGCTGCTGGCCGGCATCCGCGAGATCCTGCTGATCAGCACACCACAGGACACGCCGCGCTTCCAGCAGTTGCTGGGCGACGGCAGTGCCTGGGGCCTGTCGCTGCAGTACGCGGTGCAGCCCAGCCCGGATGGTCTGGCCCAGGCCTTCCTGATCGGCGAGACCTTCCTCGGCGGCGCCAGCAGCGCGCTGGTGCTGGGCGACAACATCTTCTTCGGTCACGACCTGGGCCGCCGGGTCGAGGCTGCGGCACGCCAGCAGCACGGTGCCACGGTCTTTGCCTACCCGGTGACCGATCCCGAGCGCTACGGCGTGGTGGAGTTCGACCGCGCCGGCCGCGCCATCAGCCTGGAGGAGAAGCCCGCCCAGCCGCGCAGCCGCTTTGCCGTCACCGGTCTGTACTTCTACGACGAGCAGGTGGTGGCGCGGGCCAAGGCCTTGCGGCCCAGCCCGCGCGGCGAGTTGGAGATCACCGACCTCAACCGGCTGTACCTGGAGGCCGGCGAGCTCGATGTGCAGCGCTTCGGCCGCGGCGACGCCTGGCTCGACACCGGCACCCACGACAGCCTGCTGGAGGCCAGCGCCTTCGTACAGACACTGGAGAAGCGCCAGGGCCTGAAGGTCTGCTGCCCCGAGGAGATCTGCTGGCGGCAGGGCTGGATCAGCGACGCCGAGCTCGAGGCGCTCGCCCTGCCGCTGGCCAAGAGCGGCTATGGCCGCTATTTGCAGCAGATTCTCAAGGAACGCGTCTACTGACGGCTGAACACACCCCCATGATCCTCGTCACAGGCGGCGCCGGCTTCATCGGCAGCAATTTCGTCCTCGACTGGCTCGCGCAGAGCGACGAGCCCATCATCAACCTCGACGCCCTCACCTACGCCGGCAACCGCGCCAATCTGGCCTCGCTCGATGGCGATGCGCGGCATGTCTTCGTGCATGGCGACATCGGCGACCGCGCGCTGGTCGATGGCCTGCTGGCCACCCACCGCCCACGCGCCATCGTCCACTTCGCGGCCGAGAGCCACGTCGACCGCAGCATTCACGGCCCCGGCGCCTTCATGAAAACCAATGTCGACGGCACCTTCACGCTGCTCGAGGCCGCGCGCGCCTTCTGGGGCACGCTGGACGGCGCCGAGAAGGCCGCCTTCCGCTTCCACCACGTCAGCACCGACGAGGTCTACGGCTCCCTGAAGCCCACCGACCCGCCGTTCGCTGAAACCAACCCCTACGAGCCCAACAGCCCCTACAGCGCCAGCAAGGCCGCCAGCGACCACCTGGTGCGCGCCTGGCACCACACCTACGGCCTGCCGGTGCTGACCACCAACTGCAGCAACAACTACGGGCCGCTGCACTTCCCCGAGAAGCTGATCCCGTTGATGATCGTCAACGCGCTGGCCGGCAAGCCGCTGCCGGTGTATGGCGACGGCCAGCAGATCCGTGACTGGCTCTATGTCAAGGATCACTGCAGCGGCATCCGCGCGGTGCTGGCCGGCGGCCGCGTGGGCGAGACCTACAACATCGGCGGCTGGAACGAGATGGCCAACATCGACATCGTGCGCACGGTGTGCGCGCTGCTCGATGAGCTGCGCCCCGACCCGGCCGGCCCCTACGCCCGCCTGATCACCTATGTGACCGACCGCCCCGGCCACGACCGCCGCTACGCGATCGACGCCCGCAAGATCGAGCGCGAGCTGGGCTGGCGCCCGGCCGAGACCTTCGCCACCGGCATCCGCAAGACGGTGCAGTGGTACCTGGACAACGCGGCCTGGGTGGCCGACGTGCAAAGCGGTGCCTACAAGGACTGGATCGGCGCCAACTACAGCGCGCGATGAAGATCCTGCTGTTCGGACAAGGCGGCCAGGTCGGCTGGGAGCTGCAGCGCGCGCTGGCGCCGCTGGGCGAGGTCATCGGACTGGACCATGACAGCACCACGCTGCAGGCCGACTTCAGCCGCCCCGAGGCGCTGGTCGCCACCGTGCGCACCGTGCGCCCGGATGTCATCGTCAATGCCGCCGCGCACACTGCGGTGGACCGGGCCGAGAGCGAGCCCGAACTGGCCCAGGCGATCAACGCCGACGCCCCCGGCGTGCTGGCGCGCGAGGCCGCCGCCATCGGCGCCACGCTGCTGCACTACAGCACCGACTACGTCTTCGACGGCAGCGGCCACGCCCCGCGCGACGAGGACGCGGCCACCGGCCCCTTGAGCGTCTACGGCCGCAGCAAGCTGGGCGGCGAGCGCCAGATCCAGGCCAGCGGCTGCCGCCACCTGATCCTGCGAACCAGTTGGGTCTACGCGGCACGCGGCGGCAACTTCGCCAGGACCATGCTGCGCCTGGCAGCCGAGCGTGACGCGCTCAACGTGATCGATGACCAGATCGGCGCGCCCACCGGTGCGGAACTGCTGGCCGATGTCAGCGCGCATGCGCTGCGCGCCTTGCAGCAGCGGCCTGAGCTGGCCGGCCTGTACCACTGCGTGGCCGCCGGCGAGGTCAGCTGGCACGGCTACGCCCGGCATGTCATCGAGTGGGCCCGCGCCCAGGGCCGGCCGGTGAAAGTGCCGCCGGACGCGATCCACCCCATCCCCACCTGCCAGTACCCCACGCCGGCACAGCGGCCGCTGAACTCGCGGCTGGACACACGGCGGCTGCAGGCCGCCTTCGGTCTGGTGCTGCCTCCGTGGCAGCACGGCGTGGCGCGGATGCTGACCGAGTTGGGTTGAGCGCCTGCTCGGCCAGTGTCGCCCTCACGCGACGCGCCGTGTCGATCCGGCGGGTGCACTCGCGGTGGCCTGGGCAGGAACGGGCCGCAGGTGCGCCACAATGGCGGCTTCAGATTCTCGGAAACGGGCGCGCCGGACGCACGGGTCGACATCGATGATCGCCTGCCGGCCCGACCGGCAGCGCTCTTCGGTGTCCCGGGCTGGCGCGGAAGTCTCAGCGTGCGTGGCGCCTGACCCGGTCCCGATCAGGACATGCGATTCTTCATCCTGCCACTGGTTCTCTCGACGCTCATCACCTTTGTCGTGATGCGCCTGTTCGATGTGTCGCGCCTGTGGCAGCGACACGCCAGCCCCGCCCATCCGCAGGCACTGCACCATGCACCGACGCCGCGCATCGGCAGCATAGGCATTGGCCTGGCGGCGCTGGCCGGCTGGCTGCAGGTCCATGTGGGGCTGCAGTCCAGCCATGGCCCCATCACCTGGGTCACCCTGGGGGTGATGCTGGCCGCCAGTGTCGGTCTGGTCGAGGACCTCAGCAACCGCGTCTCGGTGGGCATGCGGCTGGTGGTGGTGGCGCTGGCCGCCTGTGCGGTCATCCCGGCAGAGGGCCTGTTGCTGCAACGCACGGATATGCCCTGGCTGGATGCCCTGCTGGCCTGGTCGCCCGCGCTGGCCATTGCGCTGACGGTGTTCACCATCACCGGTATCACCAACGCCTTCAACATCATTGACGGCCTCAACGGCCTGGCGTCGGCCTGTGCGATGATCATCCTGGTCGGCCTGGGCTACGCCGGCTACCTGGTCAATGACCTGTGGCTGGCGGCGATGGCGGTGGTGGCCATCGGGGCGATTGCCGGCTTCTTCGTCTGGAATTTTCCGGGCGGCTTCATCTTCCTCGGCGATGGTGGGGCCTACCTGTGCGGTTTCGTGGTGGCCACCCTCAGTCTGCTGCTGATCGGCCGCAATCCCGGTGAGATCAGCCCGCTGTATCCCCTGCTGCTGTGCATCTACCCGGTCGCCGAGACCATCTTCTCGATCTACCGGCGCGGCCTCAAGCGCCGGCCGGTCAGCAAGCCGGACCGCGGCCATCTGCACAGCCTGCTGTTCCGCCGCATCGATGCGCGCCTGACGCGCCGCCTGGGCCTGCGGCAGCGTCGCAACTCGGGCACCGCCCCATACCTGTGGGCGCTGTGCCTGGGCTCGGCGGTTCCGGCGGTGATGTTCTACCAGCACTTCTGGGCGCTGGCCGTGTCGATCGTCGTCTTCGTGCTGATCTACCTTGATCTGTACCGCCGCATCGTGCAGTTCAAGACGCCACGCTGGCTATGAGCACCGCCACGCAGCGGCGTCGACGCGTGCTGCTGCTGACGCCGCGCTGGCCTTATCCGGTGATCGGTGGTGACCTGCTGCGCATCTGGCATCTGGCGCAGGAACTCTCCAGGCACCACGACCTCACGCTGCTCAGCCTGTGCGATTCGGCCGCTCAGTTGCACGCCGAGGTGCCGGACGACGGCGTCTTCCGCGCCGTCCACCGGGTGTTGCATCCGCGCTGGCGTACTGCGCTGAACCTGCTGCGTGCGCTGCCAGGCAGCGAGCCGCTGCAGGTGGCCTACTACCGCAACCCAGCCTTTCGCGAGCGCCTGCGGTCGCTGGCGCCGCAGCACGACGTGGTCTGGTGCCACCTGGTGCGCATGGCGCCCTATGCGATGGTGTGCCCGCAGCCACGCTGGATCGAGATGACCGACGCCATCTCCATGGGCATGGCGCGGGTGGCCGACAGCGGCCTGCCGGCCTGGTCGGTCCGGCGCTGGCTGTATCAGCTGGAGGCGCGCCGCCTGCGGCCCCTTGAGCAGTCGATGCCCCGTCACTTCGACCTGGTCTCGCTGATCGCCAGGCCCGATGCGGCCCACCTCTGGGGTGCCGACCCGGCCCGCTGGCCCGCCGCGGTTCGGCTGGTGCCCAACGGCACGACCGCGGTCCGGACCCCGCCGACGCCCGCTGGCCATCGTGCGCCATCGATCGCCTTCGTGGGCCAGATGCGCTCGTTGGCCAACCAGGATGCCCTCGAGTTCCTGCTGACGGATGTGCTGCCCAGGGTCCGGCGGGCGGTGCCAGCGGTCCAGGTCCACGTCGTCGGCCCCTGCCCGCCCGAGCTGCAGCGCCGCTGGTCCGGGCTGTCTGGCGTGCGCCTGCATGGGGTGGTGGCGGATCTCGCCTCGGTGCTGGGTCACTGCCGTGTTGGCGCCTGCCCGGTGCGCATCGGCGCAGGCATGCAGAACAAGTTGCTCGACTACCTGGCGCACGGCATGGCCGCTGTGACCTCGCCGGTGGGTCTGGAGGGCCTGAACCTGGTTCCGGAGCAGGAACTGCTGCTGGCCAACCATGCCGAGGAGTGGGCCGCGCAGCTGACCCGGTTGCTGACCGACGATGCCCTGGCCAGCCGGGTGGGCACCCAGGGCTGGGAGGCCGTGCGCGATCGCCACACCTGGTCCCATGCCCTGGCGCCTTGGACGCAGGCGGTGCGTGATTCAGCGTGAGCGCCGTGCGCGGTCTGGCCGTTCGGTCAGCAGGCGCATCACCTCCTGCTCCAGCTGATCGTGCAGAAACGCAGCGCGCGCATGACCACAGGGCTTTGCGGCGTCGGCCCGGGCCAGGCCGACCGCACTGTCAAAACTGTCCTCCCGGTACAGGTGCACATGGTGCAGCTTGCGCAGCTGCCGGAACGCGCCAATGTCCGAAGCCAGCACCGGGCGACCGCACAGGCGGGCCTCGACCACCGGACGGCCGAAGCCTTCGGCGCGTGAATGCACCCAGACCAGGTCGGCCCCGAGGTACTCTCTGACGATCTCGTCGAGATCCAGTTTCGGCAAGACCTCGACGCGGTCCCGCCAGACTGGTGGCAGCGCTTCCACTCGGCGGACCGCCAGCGCGGCTTCATCGCCGAATCCCAGCACCCGCACCCGCCAGGTCTTGGGGTCCGGCAATCGGGTGAGCAGGCGCAGGGCCTCGCGGAACTGCTTGTTCGGCCCGCTGCCGCTGCACAGCAGCACACGGGTCTCGCCGCCCGCGCGGCGCAGCGGCACCCGGTGACCCGCCAGGGCTGCCTCGAACGCATAGAACGGGTTGGCCCACAGGTACTTCTCGCAGGGCGCAAAGCGCGGCAGGCGCTGCAACTGGCGCAGCGTGTGCCGCGACACGGCAGCCACAGGTCGCCGCAACCAGGTGTGGCCCCGCTGGCAGGTCCGGATGTAGCGCGCCGCCAGGCCATCGCTGTCGCGTCGAGACGGGATCAGGTCGTGCACCACCATGACCGCCCGGCCGGCGACCGCATCGATCAGACCGACCGAGTTGTAAGGGTAGATCGACAGACTGCAGCCATGCCAGCGCGACAGCCATGGCGCCACCAACTGCTCGTAGGCAACGAACAGCAGGTTCTGCAGCATGGGCGGCAAGCGGACCGCCCAGCGTGGCGCCTTCAACTCGATGGCCGGCACGCCCAGGTGGGCCAGGCTCTGCAGCAGCCCGGCGGTATAGGCCGGAATGCCGCGCGCCTTGAGGTCGGCAAAGAAGTTGAAGACCAGCACACGGGGCAGCGGATCTGGCGGCTTCGCCCGGCCGGGAGAGTCGCCGATCACACTGCTGCCGGCGGCCATCAGGCGCGGCGGGCCCGGTACAGGTTCTGTCGATGCCATCGGCCGATGGTCTCCACCTGCAGGCCCTCGAGCGCCAGAACCTGCAGATGGTTCAGATGGTTGAACCAGCCATAGATCCGATGGCGCTTGTCGAGGTCAGGAAAGTCCTCCAGCGTGGCATACGAGAACAGCACCTGATCAGCCACCGAGGTCGCCCAGCGCAGCGCATGGGCCGGGTCGCGCACGTACTCCAGGACACCGGACAGCACGGCCACCTCATAGTGGCGCGGCAACTGCGACGGCAGCTCGCCGTCCAGATCGATCACCAGGCTGTCCGCCGAGCGAGCCACGATGTCCGAGGGTTGGTAATGGCAGCCTGGCGGGAGCATGTCGCGCAGCGCCATGTCGCCACAGCCGAACTCGATCACCGCAGACCCAGGTGCGACGTGACCAGCGAGGATGCGGTAGCGGCCACGCCACTTGCGCGACTCGTCGGCGATCGAGGTCCAGCGCGCCAGATTGGGGACCAGCTGCCCCTGCTCGTCAAAGCGGGCGTAGCTGGTCTCGGGCGGGGTGGAGGAGTTGCTGCTGCTCACTTGTCGCCGCAATAGCCCTTGAAGTCCTTGTCGTAGCCATGCATCGCATAGGCCAGACCGACCCGCGTCAGCTTGCCGTCGTCGGTGAACAGCAGCGAGGGCCGCAGCGACTCCTTGTCGGTGTCCGCAGCCAGCCACGAGTAGCGCTCGACATAGGGCAGTGCGTCGAGACGGGGCAGCGCCTTGCGGACGAAGGCCACCACGTCATCCTCGGTGAACCGGTTGATGCTGCCGTACTTGGTGGAGTGCCAGTCGGCGACGGCGAACTCGGTGATCCACAAGGGGCGCTGGTACTGCTGATGGACCTTCTCGATGAACTCGATGAAGCGGTCCACGTCCGGGCCGCCGTACCAGTGCACCGGCACCGCCGCCATCGACAAGCGGCGCTGACCGGCCTGGCGCATGAAGTCGCGCATCCAGGCATCCATCGGACGTGCGGCGGTGGGTGCACTCAGCGGCACCCCCAGGCCCACCAGTTCCGGCCATTCGGCCAGCACCTCGTCTATGCTGCGGTTGGCCTGGTTCTTGAAGTCGGGCTCATTGAAGGTCAGCAGCAGCGGCGGCTTGCGGCCTTCCAGCGCCGTCTTGAGCGTTGCCAACTGGCCCTTCTTGCCCCAGTACATCGGCACGAAGCAGTCGGCCGACTGCGGATGGTTGGGCTTGAGCGTCCAGTTGTAGTACCAGTGCACATGCATGCGGGCCAGCTTGCTGCCGTCGCCGTCGAGCTTGGTGCCGATGGCCAGACCCTTCTTGGGGGTCGTGGCAGCCAGCGCGGGTGCGGGCAGCAGCGCCACGGCGGCCAGCGACAGCAGCGCGCAGCGCGCGCCGCTGAGGACGATCTCGAACCATTTCATCGTGCTTCTCCCATTGGACAGGTGAGGTCGGTTCACAGACGTGCGAGGACCGCCGGCAGCACCGGGAACGGCGCCACCGCGGCCAGGGCCTTGAGGTCGATCTGGCGCGCCGGCAGCCGCTGCGCCTGCGCCACCAGCGCCGTGCTCACCACGGTGCCCACCGGCAGCTCATAGGGCGGCTCGGGCTCCAGGCCGACCGACATCATGTAGTCGTGGAACTTGGTGCCATCGCCGGGCAGGCCCTGCGGCCAGTCCGGTACCTCGCACCAGCGCGCCGGAATGCCGTAGGCATGGCAGACGATCAGGCCGTGCAGCGAGGTGGTCAGCACGGCCTCGCACTCGTGGATCTCGTCGATGAAGGCCTCGATGTCGGCGTAGCTGCCGCGAATCACCGAGATCAGCTTCACGTCCTCGGCGCAGGCGATGTCGGCGTCGTTGGCGAAGTGCCGGATCAGGCCCAGGCGGTACTTGCGGGCGGGCGGCTTGGGCCGGTACAGCTTGGGCAGGAACCACGCCGCGTCGCCGTAGATCTCGGGACACTGGCCACCGGACTCCAGCACCAGCTGCCGCGACAGGGGACCGCGCACCGCCAGATAGCGGGCAGCTGGATCGAGCTTGTCGGTCATGCGCGGCGTCCCGGTGCCCCACACCCGGCTCTCGGCGGTGGCGAACTTGATCACCGAGCCGATCACCAGCAGGCCCTTGCCCTTGGCCACCCAGCGCGGAGGCAGGCCGGAGAGTTTCTCGACGATGTAGGGGTTCAGGATGTCGCCGAAGTTGCCCGGGTACGGCGTCTCCATCCACCACAGCGCCGGTCGGTCAGCCAGCTTGAGGCCGGCCGCCTTGGCGCGCAGCTCCAGCTCGTAGCGGATCAGGCGGCTGCGCGCCCAGGCCTTGTCGGAGGGCGTGCCGCGCACCAGCAGGTCATCGGCGATCGCCTTGGCCCGCTCGGGATTGCGCGCCTCGAACTCGGAGTCGGCCGAGAAGCGTCGCGCGTGGTTGGCCGTGAAGTTCTCGCCCTGGAAGCGCCTGAGATGGATCAGCGCCGCCTGCAGCTTGCCCTCGCGGCGCAGCAGCCGGGCGATCCGGTAGGCCAGGGCCTCGTCGGTGGGATCGGCCTCCAGGGCCATGCGCAGCAGGAACAACGCATCGGCCGTGCGCTTGGCCTTGCCCATCTCGGTGGCCTCGCGGACGAACATCGCCTTGCGGCGGGCCGGCGAGTACAGCTCGACATCGTGCTGCTGCGCCTTGCCCTTGAACTCGGCCACGTTGCCGCTGCTGCCGAAGTAGAAGAAGTGCTGCTCACCGCCCGGCATCTCGAAGCTGACCTGCGAGGGCGGCAGCAGCAGCAGCCGCAACTGCGCCTGGTGCTGCAGCCAGGCTTCCTGCAGGAAGTAGTCATCGGTGCCGGGCACCTCGCTGCCCGCCTCCAGCTCGGCCATCAGCGTCAGGAAGGCGATGCCGGCCGGCGTGTGGTTGAAGAACAGGATGGACGGTTGGAAGAAGCGCGACAGCGCCATCGGATCGAAACCGCGCGCGTACTTGAAGCCGCGCAGGTAGGCTCCGAAGTCGGCTTGCTGGCCAGCCAGGAAGTCAGGACGCTTGAGCAGCCGGCAGTCGACGTCCATCCACAGGATGGGCCGCTGATGCTTGAGCTGCATGCTGCGGTAGAACTGGATCTTCTTGCGACAGATCTCGAGCCAGGTCTCGTGGGGCTGCTTGACGATCTCGACGATGTCGCAGTCCATGTCCAGGCGCTGGCAGTCGGCGCGCAGTTGGTCGGCCGCATCGTAGTAATAACGGTCGCCTCCGTAGAAGCTCACCACCACAGGCAGGTCCTGCCGATTCACAGTTGTCATCGCGTCCTCTTTCTCAGGCCACTTCGAGGATGCCGAAGCGACCGAACAATTCGAATGATGCCGCCCAGCGCGCGGACTTCGCTTCGCCACGCCAGTGATCCAGCATCTCCGGGGAAAAACGCACGTCGTCCACCACCACCAGCGCGCCCGGGTCCAGATGCGGATGCACCGCATCGAGCTGTTCCTGCACCGCCGCCGGCGTGTGGATGGCGTCGATGAAGACCAGGTCAAAGCGCTCGTCGGCCGCCAGCGAGGTCGGCGTGAACGGTCCGGCCACCGACTCGGGCAGCGGACCGGTGACGGCGATGTTGGCTGCGGCGATCGGCTGCCAGTCGGCGTTGGCCTCGAAAGTCTTCAGGCGACCCTGCGGCAGGCGCGCCAGTGCCGCGTTCAGGTACATGCCCGATACGCCGAAGCCGCTGCCGATCTCCAGCACCCGCCGGGCCTGCCGGGCACGCACCAGCGCATGCAGCAGGCGACCGGAGCGGCGCGCCACGCGGATGTCGTTCGGCCGCCGCAGGCGGTCCTCGGACTTGATGTCCTGGGCGGTGTAGCCGGACCAGACGGTGAACAGCCCCTGACGGTGCGTGGCATCGGCCAGGGCCTCGATCAATGGCTCGTCGGCCGGTGCCGGCACCGGCAGCGCCTTCAAGCTGGCCGTGGCCAGCCAGGCCGAGCCCCCCTGGCGCAGTGCGCGCCAATCGGCGGCAGTCAGGCCTTCACCGGGCTGGTCCGGGGCGCCCTGAGGCAACAGTTCACGCACCGCACCGATCAGCGCGGCGCGCTGATCCGCCGACGGCCGGCTGCCGGGCGGGCCGGCAAATCGCAGTTGGGCCAGTCGGCCCCACAGCGGACCCAGGCGCTCGGTGTTGCGCCGCACGGCCTGCGCCAGCAGGTCGGCGTCGCCGGCGGAATCGATGATGCGGCACAGGCCATCGGCCTCGGCGTCGTTGTCGGGCACCTGTTCGCCCAGC
>JAFLDI010000067.1 GCA_017302485.1 Burkholderiales bacterium
CAGCTGCGGACAGCATGGACACAGCCACTGACCACCAGGAATACGTCGATCAGGTTCACCAGCGAAAGGATCGGGTCGTCGCCCTCGGCATCCTCCATCAGGCGCAATCTCATGGCACGTCTGCGCGGGATCGGGCACCCGCCTGCCCGTCCGCCTTTTCCAGCGCCAGCAGGTCGCAGGCGTACCAGCGCCGCCGCACGTGGGTGATCCAGTAGGTCAGCGAGGCCGCGATCAGCGCCAGGATCACCGCCGAAAAGGCGATCGTCAGGTTGTCCGAGACCTGCGCGAGATTGCCGTCGGACAGGGACCGGAGCGCCGGCCCCATCGGGATCATCGTCGCCACCAGGCCCAGCAGAGGCGTCACCCGGCTGGCAATCCGGGGGCCTTCCAGCAGACGGTGCGCGCGCAGGTCAAGTTCGTCCTCGCTCAGGCCCACTGGCGCTGCGGCCTGCCAAGCTGCCACCAGCGGCCTGCCGGATCCCTGGCGCCGCCGCCAGGCCTGCATGGCGAACTCGCCCAGCACCCAGAAGGCGTAAAGGAACAGGAGCGCGATCAGTGTCAAGGTGGGCAACAGGAACCACTGCGCCACCGCGTACATGGTGGACTCGAGAGCATGGGGCATGGATGGCCTTCTGGTGGGGCGAGGGGGGTGGATGAACGGGTCTGCGAGAAGGTCAGGACCGGCGGGCACGCCAGGCGCCGCCGCAGGTGCTGGCGCCCAGCAGCAGCAGCGCCGCCAGGGCCAGCCAGGAGGTCGGGGGAACCGGCATGGCCGGCTCGACGCGCGTGAGTTGCAGACCCTCGATCGCAGGACGGGCAGCCTGGACCGGCGCAGCCAGTTCGGCCGGCGCCGGCGCACCCGGGGCCTGCTTGCCGTAACCGGCGACCCGCGGCGCCACGGTTGCCTGAACGAAGGCGCTGAAGCGGGGGTTGTCGCTGCGAATATCGAACCGCTGCGACAGCTCGCGCCAACGCGCCTTGAGCTCGGCCACGCTGCGCGGGTCGGCCTTCCATTGCTGCAGGCGCGCTGCCTCCAGCATGCGCTCGATCGACTGCGCCCACGCATGGGGATTGGACGACTCGAACCACTGTTTGAGCCCCAACTGGTGCTTGTCGCGCACATACACATCCATGAACTCCTGCCACTGGTCATCGCGGACCACTTCACGCGCCACGCTCTGCCAGCCCGCGAAGTTGTTGATGCCGTCCAGGACCTGAAGGGTGCCCGCAAAACCTTCGGCGATCAGGCCCTGGATATGGCCCGGATGAAAGTTGCGCGTGGCCAGTTCCTTGGCCAGAAAGCCCGCGGCGCCTTCCACCCGCCCCGCTCCGGCGCCACGCAGGTTGCTGACGTACAGCTCGGGCGCACGTCCGTCCAGATGACGCACGGCCAGACCAATGCCACCCAGGTACTGGAAGGGGTCATCGGTGGTCAGCAGGCCGTAGAGGTTGCTGGTGCGCGACAGCACAGCCGCCTCGGTGCCTCGAAGGTGCTCGGCATAGAGGTTGAGCTGGCCGGCCTGGCCGGCGCCGGCGCGCCCCCAGCCGGCTTCGTCGGGGCCATAGGCGAACTGCATGCGCGCCAGGTACAGCTCGGCCAGCTTGCGATCACCTTCGGCCTGGCTGCGCCAGGTGTCGGTGGCCAGCGCGGCATCATCCAGACCGGTGCCGTAGCGTCCCGATTCGCTGCTGAAGAGACGGGTGGCGCCCGCCTCGCGCGCCTGCGTCGGGCTCACCCCGCCAGCGATCAACTGCCGACTGATCCGCTGGGCATTGGCAGCCACCGGGTTGTCGCCTTCATCGTCGGCCTCGGAGGCCAGTTGCGCGGCCCGGGCGAGCTGCTTCATCACATTGGGAAAGTGGTCCCGGTACAGGCCCGTGGCCGACAGCACCACGTCCACCCGAGGCCGGCCCAGGCTCGCGCGCGGGATCAGGCGCACCCCCGTGACACGCCCGCCCTCATCCCAGACCGGCTCGACACCCAGCGCCCACAGTGCCTGGGCCTCCAGCAGCCCGAAGTGGCGCATCGTCTCGACCGACCAGAGCGTGAGCGTGGTCTTCCTCAGCGCCTTGCCGGTCTGCGCACGGTGGGTGGTTATCAACTGATCCATGGCCTGCTTGCCCGCTTCCCAGGCCGCCCTGGTCGGCACCCGGCTGGGGTCGAAGCCGTACATGTTCCGGCCCGTTGGCAAGGCGTCGGGGTTCTTGATCGGATCGCCACCGTAGCTGGTGGGGATGTAGCGCCCCTGCAGAGCCGCCAGCAGCGCGCTCATCTCGTTGGCCGCACCCAGTTCCTCGTACCAGCGCCGCGCCAGCACGAGTCGGTCGCGCGCCGCCGGGGTCAGCACGGCAGGCTCGACGCCGTTCTTCAACCAGGCGAGCAACACCCGATAGGGCTTGGTCTGCGCCAGGCGCTGGTGGTCGGCGATCAGCATCTCGTCGGCCTCCTCATCGGGCTGCGCAGGGTCCGCCACGCCCTGCCAGAAATCAGGGCCCAGCATCATCAGCACCTGCGCCACTCGCCAGGGCTCCTCGGCACCCTGACCAAATGTGTGCAGACCCATCGGCTGCGCCGTCAGGGCCAACTCATGCAGGTGGTCATGAACTGCCGCGACGAAGCCTTCGAAGTCGCCGGCGATGCGGGCGTCGCTCCAACCCATGTCCAGGTCGATGCGCTCGGCCTTCACGCCCTTCAGGAAGTCGGCCCGCAACTGGTCTTTGACGCTGCCGGCGCCCTGCGCCAGCCACTGGTGCAGCAGATCATGCAGGCGGGTCAGCCGGTCGTGCAGGCCGGCCGGGGTCAGCGGTGGTGTCTGGTGGCTGATGATGACGGCGCGGCCGCGCCGCTTGGCCTGCGTGGATTCGCCGATGTTGTCGACGATGTAGGGGTAGGCCACCGGCACATCGCCGACGGCCAGCATCGGCCAATCATGCACCGACAGCCCGCGCTCCTTGCCGGGCAGCCATTCCTGGGTGCCATGGGTACCGAAATGGACCAGCGCGTCGGCCGCATGGGATTGGCGGGCCCAGAGGTAGACCGCCATGTAGTGGTGTGTGGGCACTGCACTGGTCGAGTGGTAGAGCGCCTTTTCCTTGTCGTCGCCGCGCTCGCCGCGGGCCGGCTGGGGCAGCAAGGCCACCTGTCCGAGCTGCAGCCTCGGGATGACGAAGAACGGCGCGCCGCCGTCGAAGCCAGACTCTCGCAGCACCATGGTGGAGCGCTCAGGCTCACCCCAACGCGCCTGCAGCGTCTGGGCAACGTTGGATGGCTGCATGGCCAGCCAGCGCCGGTAGTCGGCCACGGGCAACCGATCGGCCAGGCCGTCCCGCAAAAGCTGCTGCAGGACCGCCCGGTCCTCGGGCGGCCGATAGCCTGGCGCCAGCAGCCGCTGCAGGCGCTCGATCAGGGGCTGCTCGGCCAGTGCGTCGACGCGGTAGCCTGCGGCCTGGAGAGCGGCCAGCGTGCCCACCAGGCTGCGTGGCAGGTTCATGAAGCTGGCCGACAGGTTCTTCTCGCCCGAGGGGTAGTTCCAGAAGAACACCGCCAGGCGCTTGTCGGCATTGGGCTTGTGGCGCAGCGCCACCAGACGCAGGGCCTTGTTCGCAACGGCTTCGAGCTGCGGCTCGATGGGCACCAGTTGCTCATCACCGGGACGGGTCGCCATGGCCACCTGGATGTCGGTGACCCCTGCATACTCGGCCTGCGCCAGATAGAACGGGACATCGTTGATCGGGATGCCCTCACGGCTGGCCGCCCAGTCCTCGGCGCTGCCCCGACGCCAGGCCATGGCCTGGATCACCGGCACGCCCACGACCTCGAACTCACGCCGCCGGCCCTCCGGGTTGAGGGTAATCTGGGTGTTCACGATGGCATCGACTGCCGGTTCGCCATCGACCATGACCATGCGCCGGACAGCATCGGCGTCCATCACCGGGCTATAGAACGGCCACGCCAGGACACCGGCCGCTTCCAGTCGACGGATCAAGGCATCAAGCACCGCCGTCTGACCCGACGCGATGCTGCCCTGGTGAAAGGCAATCGCCACCACGCCCCGGCGCCCCAAACCAGAGGGCGCCCGGGCCGCAAGGTACTCGGTCGGCGATGCCGCCACGAGGGCGGGCAGATCAGGGTGATACAGCCCTGCGGCCGGAAAGACCTGCGGCTCCGGCAAGGACTGCCAGGACAGTCGACGCTGCCAGGCGGCCAGGGTCTGGAGCAGCCAGTCGGTGTTGCGCGCGCCACCTTGCACGAAGTAGCCGTGCAGGCGACGTGCCAACTGAGGATCCAGGCCGCCGCCCGGCTTGGGCGCACTGGTGGCCAGCCAGACGTGAGGAACCTGCGCCAACGCCAGCCCGGCCGCACCCAGCTTGCCCCGAACGAAGTCTTCGATGTGCTGCCTCGGGGTGTCCAGCAACACCAGATCCACACCGTGCCAGAGGCTGGGGCGCAGGTCCTCCGGCGAGATCTTCTCGACGAAGCGCGTGCGCAGGTTCAAGCCCTGCGAGCGCGCCGCCTGCTCCAGCGCCACGAAGCGCCCGGGCGGTGACGGGCTGGTGGTCAGCAGCAGCACATCGCCGGCCCGGGCGCCGGCCGCGGTGGTCAGCAAGGCACACAGCAGCAGACCCAGGCGCACCCACATGGTCATGGTCAGAACTGGTAGCGCACGCTGAGGCTGGCGTTGCGACCTGGCTGGGTGTAGGCATCCAGCAGCGCACGATTGGCCGTACTGTCGCTCAGGCCCCGCATGTCGCTCCACAGCGCGTACTTGACATCAGCCAGGTTGTTCAGCGCCAGGTTGAGTTGCCACTGGCGCGTCAGATCCCACCATGCGCTCAGGTCGGCACTGACATAGCCCTTGGGAATCAGCAGCGCGGAGCTGCTGGCCGGCGGGCGATGCTGGCTCTTCTGGCCGGTGACCGTGAGCTCGGCGCCCCAGCGCCGGGGCTGTTCGTAGCGCAGGCTCATCGTGCCCTTGTCGGGCTCAATGGTGTCCAGCGGCGTGGTGTTCCCGCTGCCATCGTCTTCGTCGCCCTTGGCGTGGGCGTAGCGCAACTCCACTGTCCAGCCAGGCAGGGGTTGCCAGGCACCACTCAGCTCGAAGCCGCTGATCGTCGCCTTCGCGGCGTTGACGGACTGGAAGGTGCGGGTGTTGGCCGGCATCCCGGGATCCAGCGGCACTGCCGTGGTGGCGGTGACGTCGACGTTGGACAGGATGAAGTCGCGGTACTTCGAGCGGAACACCGCCACGCCGTAACGCCAGAGGCCTTGCCGGCCCCGCAAGCCCAGCTCGAACGAGCTGCCGCGCTCGGGCTTGAGGTCGGGGTTGCCGATGCTGCGGTAGGGCGGGTTGGCGCCCGGATTGCTCACCCCGCCGTTGATCTGCCAGGGCGTCGGAGCCCTGAAACCCCGGGACGCCTGGGCATACGGCTGGAACAACGGCGCCAGGGACCAGACCACGCCCAGGCGCGGCGACACCGCCCCATCACGCAGGGCCGCGGGCGTCACACTGTTGTTACGGGTGTAGAGCGGGTTGCCGACATCGGGGTCGATGTCGAAGTGGTCGAAACGCAAGGCAGGTGTGAGCTGCACGGCACCCAGCGAGATCTGGTCCTGGACAAAGACACCCAGCACGCGGTAGTTCGAGTCCGGAAAGCTCTGGTTGGGCAGCGTGTTCGTCGCGCTGGCAGGGCCGCTGGTGATCAGGTCGCCGTTGGCGTCATAGTGCGCGCCCTCCTTGAGCGAGGTGATGCGGCTGTCCGAGTAGTCGGCCCCCCACAGCAGCCGATGCGCCGTCTGACCGCCCAGGTTGGTCTCCCCCTGGGCGCCCAGACCCATGGTGCGCTCGCCATAGGTGGTGTCGCGCGTGCGGCGCGCCCACAGCGCGGGCGGGCTGTTGTAGCGCTCCTGGCCGAACTGGTGGTTCTCGCTGTCCTGTCCATACACCCAGGCCGAGAAGCGCTGCACCCAGGGGTGACGCAGGTCCTCGAACTGCCAGTCGAGCTTGGCCATCGAGCGGCGGATGTCTTCACGGGCTTGGGCGTCGATGACGTCGACGTTGACGAAGGGCATGCCCACCACCGTATAGATCGGGTCGGTGTTCACTTGCCGGTCGATGTGCTCAAGTGTCAGCTTGATGCGGTGCCGCGCGTCCAGGCGATAGACCGCCTTGGCCAGCAGGTAGTCGCTGCTGCGTTGTTGCGGATTGGGCACGGTGGACTGCCAGTTCTGGCTGTCCACCTCGCCCTGGTTGTCAAGTTCGTGACCCCGCCGCACGCTGGCCAGCAACATGGCCTCCCAGTCGCCCTGGCGCACCGCCATCGAGGGCACCGCCACCCACGACTGGTCGGCCGAGGCGTAGCCCAGCTTCAGGCTGCCCTGACTGGTTTGTCCCAGGGTCAGCAGGTCCGCAGGGTCCTTGGTCAGAAAACTGACGGCGCCTGCCAGGCCATCGGAGCCATAGGAGGCCGACGCCGGCCCACGCAGCAATTCCACGCGCTTGAAGGCCTCCACATCGATGTAGTCCCCCCGCCCGGCCACATACGGACCACTGGCATAGCCCAGCGGCAGCCGCACGCCATCGACCTGCAGCAGCACCTGGTTGTCCTCGAGGCCGCGCACATTGATGCCCTCGTTGCCGCCACGCCCGGTCGAGCCAAAGACGGCGGACATCCGCGCCGGCTGAAGTCGCACCGCCACACCCGGCTCATCACCGAGCAGCGACTTCAGGTCCCGCGCCTGGCTGCGCTCGACGTCGCGTGCATCGCGGCTGGTGACGGTGGCCGCCACTTCGTCCTCCGGAGCCTCAAGGCGGGTGGCGCTGATGGTGCGCTTGGGCAGCACAACGGCGTCGGCGGCGCCGTCCTGGGCGAGGGCCGGCACCGACCAGGCGAACGCCAGCGAAAGCGCCAGCGTGGTGGGTTGCAGGGACAACGCAGTGAGGTGGTTCTTCATGGTCTCGATGCAGATGACTGAGGAAGTCGGGCCCTGATGGGCACCAGCCGCCCGTCCGGTGGCGGGCGCGTGAACGACGTGATCGCGACCGTCGGGCGACGGTGATCGACAGGCGTCAACTCGAGGGCTGGCGACGGGCTGGCATCGAGCGCGGTAGAACCGCGTGGGTAAAATTGTAAATACGAATCACTTGCAAATGCAAGTCATTGTGCGTCCTTCACCGCCTGCTCCAGGGCCCGCTCCAGCGCATGCCGACTGGGGTTCTCGACGAAGACGCAGCGCTTGCCGGTGCGCTTGCAGTGGTCCTTGACGCGCCAGTACGCATCGTGGCTGATGCAGCCGGTCTGGCAGATCACCAGGTCGGCGGCGGCCAGGGTGTGGTCCAGGCGCGCCACCTGCTCCTCCTCGCCGCCGTCGTGGTGAAGGAATCGTGCACCGAGTTGCTCGACAACATGGCGGTAGACCGGCACCGTGGCCTGACGCCCGCCCACGCACAGCACCGAGCGCGTCGACAGCGCCTGGGAGATCGCGCTCAGGTCACACGCCGCTGGCGCTGTGTTGGCAGCCGCCGGGCCTTCACGCAGACGCTGCAACTCACCGTGGGCCTCATCTGCCCGCTGGCGCTCGCGCTCGGTGTCCTGGCGGGCGCGCGACAGGGCCCGCTCCAGGTCCTGGCAACGCTCGGTCTGCCGGTGCAGTTCAGCGCGCAGCGCACTGCGGGCGGGCAGGTCGGGCGCCTCGGCCTCCAACTGGCGCAGCTTGTCCCACAGTGAGGCCACCACCGTGTCACGACCAATCAGTTCGGCCCGCAGTCGCATCGCCTGCGACTGCCAGGTGTCGGCCAGTCGCGCATGGTCTTCGGCCATGCGGGTGGCGCGCGTCTGCGCGGCCGCCAGTTGCCGACCCAGGACCTGGTTCTCATGGTGCAAAGCCTGCAAGCGGGCCAGATCGGCGCGTTCCGCAGCGCCGCTCTGGTGCTGCAGCAGATGCACATCCTGAAGGACCTTCTCCTCCAGGGCCGCATTGCAGCGCGGGTGCGTCAGCGTGGCCCACAGCGCACCCGGCAACTCAGGCCCCTGGCGCGCGTGCTCAGCCCACCAGGCTGCCAGCAACTCTGTGCTCTTGATGCGGCGATGCTCGCGCAAGGTGGCGGCGTAGCGCTGGTCGAGTTCCCGCTGCACGGCCTCGGCCATGGCGTTGCGCTGGCGGCACTCGGTGTTGACGCCGCAGTGCAGTTCATAGTCGGACGCCCGGATCCGACCGCCCATGACCCGGTTGGCCAGACGCCGGACCTCCGGCATTGGCAGGCACACGCCGATCACGGGGCACAAGGCATGGCCGGCCAGTTCCCACAGGCGCCTTCGGCGCGAGCCCGACGGGGTTCGGCATCCCGCCGGCAGCGGCTGGCGACCCGGGAGCAAGTCGATCTCGCCCTCGGGCGCAGACATCAGGGGTTTCTTCATCGAAATGGTCGGTGAACGGGTGGGGTCTGCTCAAAGCGTGGGGCAGGCCAGATCGACATCCGCAACCTGCGCCAGCAACGCCTGCCAGCGACAGTGCTCCAGTCGGCCCTGTCCCTCACCCAGTCCCAGGCGCAGCATCAGACCGCCGTCCTGGTCGAACAACTCCAGCAGGTGCTGCACCCCCCGGCGGGTGGGGTGTCGAACCCACCAGGCCTGGCCAATGGACCCGGCAGGCAGGCGCCACTCGCCCGCGGCCAGTTCGAGTGCGGCCAAGGGGTCCGCCTCGCGTCGCGTGGCGCGCAGATCAGCGGACAGGTGAAGTGAGCCGGCCAGCGATGTCAGCTCAAGGTGCAACGGCAATGCGTCCAGGGCAGCCTGGGACAGACAAGCCGTCAGGTGGACCGGGTCCAATGCCTGTGCCAGGCGCGAATCCATGCACTCAAGCAGTTCAAGGCGCTGAAGCCCCCAGCGCTGCTGCAGGGTCAGCCCGTCGGCGAGTTCTCGGGTGCTGAGCCAGGCGTCGCGCAGGGGCGGTGTCGCGGGCAGAGGAGCCGCGCTGACAGAGGCCGCCCCCCCTCGACCCCACAAACCCGCATCCAGGCTGTGCGATGCATGTCGAGCCAGAAAGCTCCCGAAGTGGTCGAGGTGAGCCCCTTGTCCCAGCGCCCAGTGCCACAGCAGATGGCCGCTCTGGTCGCTGGCCATCAGCCGCCACGCGGCGTCGGCGCCATAGCGCTGCCGGCAGGCGAACACCTGGACGGCGTCGCATCCCGCCAGCTGCAGACGAACCCGCCCGCCAGCGTCGAGCGTGCCGGCATCCACATCGCCCCGCCAACCCAGCGCGTCGGTCTGCCGCCAGACCAGCGGTCCTGCATGCCAGGTGAGTTGCCCAGGACCGCACTCCAGCCAGCGCGCCCAGGCGTGGCCGCACAGGGGTTCCAGGCGGACCACGCGCCAGTCGCCGGGTTCACCTGGGTGGATGCCGGCGTGGGCGGCCACCAGGCGTCCGGCTGGCACCGCCAAGGCATCGGCCACCTGCAACCACCCCTGGTCAGGGTGGTGCTGCCGCCAATCAAGGGCAGCGCGCCGAAGCGCGCGAGAGTCCTGCAATGGTGTGTCGAGCAGATGCATCGCTGAGCGTCCTTGGCCGGCGGGTCCCCATCAAGAAAGACGCACGGGCTGGCGCAGGGCGGGCTGGTGCTAAAGGGATGGCCTGCCGCAGGCGCCGGGACCGTTGGCGCGCCAGCGTCTGGCCTCCCGAGAGACATCACTTGGTCAGAATGAGCTTGCCCATGGCGGTGATGCGCAGGCGATAGACCTGACCGTCGTGCAGGATCTGGACCTCTCGGGCAGCGCCGAACAACTGGCTGCTGCTCCAGGTCATCGATGGTGAGGACCCTGTTGTGTCGACAGGCCGAGGCGCTTGCTCCGGCGGCGGCAGAGGCGTTTTCATGCCTTATCGTAATCGGAATGATTCGTATTTCGCTACATTACCACGAGATCCGGCGGGTTTTGTTGGTCTTGATTGGATGCAACTGATTCTTGTTTACACTACCATCGCGACCGGAGCCAGGTATTCCCCCAGCAGTGGCACACCACCACCAACAACCAATGCAGCGCCTCACCCAGCGACAGGAGTTCCTTTGGACGCCGATAGCGAACGACTTTTCTCACGGCGCTTGACTCAGGATCGACCGGCGCGCCGACCGGGTTTGACCTGCCCCTGCTGTGCGACGACGCCTCGACCGTCCGGCTGGCTGTGGCAAGTGAAGCCAACGCCTGCTGTCGACACCGCTGGCGAGCCGGCATCGACCCAGCGGTACCGGCGTGCCGGAGGACAGCGCTCCCGACCCCGCCGTTGAACAGGACTCCGCCATGCAGACGCTCAAACCCAGCCCGCATCACGCCGTCGCCGTTGCGAATGCTCTGTCGCCGGGCCGGACTTGGCCCGACCCCGGGCGCACCGACGATGCCGCCCGGGCGGGTAGTCATGAACTGCATCAACTCAAGGCATTCCTATGGGATCGCTGCCTGGATGACCAGGTCGGGCGCCTGCCGCAGGATCCCGAGCGCATCCGGGTCAAGGTGGCACTGACCGCCCGCATCCTGCAGACACTCGAGCACCGTCATTTGAGCCAGAGCGCCGCCGCCCGCAAGCTGGGCGTCACCCAGCCCCGGGTCTCCGACCTTTACCACGGACGCTTGGCACAGGTGTCTGAGCGGCGCCTGATGGACCATCTGCTGCGCCTTGGTTACGACATCGAGTTGCAGGTTCGCCCCTCCGCCGACCCCACCGCTGGTGCCATCGTCGTCTGAGACAGAGAGCCCCCCCACCTGTTGCAAGCGCCAAGCAACCGATGGCGCAGACCCATGCGAGACCCAGGAGTGCGGTCACGGTGTCGGCGCTGGTCGCCACGGGCCCTCTTCCGCCTCTATCTCTTGCGCATGCTTCTCATTTGATGGCATGCTCACGCACCGACTCTGCCGTCCACCGACAGGCAGGTTGCGGATCTCTCGTCGCCAGCAAGCCGCCAGGATTCGAGCCCATACCGCGCACAGCGCGGTCTGACTGGAGCGCTGTATGGCCTGTGTGGAAACCGATGCCCCCGACGTCGACGGCCTGCTCTGCATCGACGCCCTGATCGCGGGCACCGTGGCGCTGATGACGGCATGGGCGGATCCCTGCCCGCAGGCCCGCCTGTCAGCCGTTGACCTGCGGCGCGTGCTCGCGCGCAAGGTGGTTACCAACCTGTTCTTCCTGCAGTACCACCCGCGGCTCAGGCCCGAATTGCGCCAATCGCTGGCGCAGGCGCATGCGCGCTGGGTCGGCCTGGCCCATCACGAGCCGCCGGCAGGCAGGGTGTTAGAGGCCGCGTCCCAACACGCCCTGCACTGAGGGCCTGCGACAAGCGCGGCCAACGTCGAAGTTCGGCAGAACGTCGTGACCTGCCAGCGCCGCGTCAGCACCGGAGGTCACAGCGACGCGCAGAACCGATCGGCCAGATCTTCTTCAATGCCCTGTCGGTCGTCACATCCATCACCGATTCAATGCGGCTGAGGCTGTTCCAGCGCCGGGCGGCCTGCGCCCCGCCATACTTGGCCTTGAACGAGCCGGCTGTGCCATAAGCCAGCAGCCAAGGCGATCAGCCCCGACCTCGCAGACCTCGTCACAGATGAACGGCTGCTATCCCAGTCGTGACCGCTACCTCTCTGGGCCTGCCTTCGGACAAGTCGCCCTAGACTGGACGACCACCTTACCTGATGGCATCGGCGCAGCATCAGTTCACCACACTGCGTCAGGCTTCAGCGTCTTGTCCGCCACAGCGCTGCTCCAAGCCAGAAGCAGCCGGGCACGGTCGGCACACCTTCGGTCCCGGGCGAGAGCACGCGCAGTTTGCCCGAGGCGGCCCACCGTTGGGGATTGCGCTCGTGGCGCCCGACATCGGGACTACATTGGGAAAGACTGATCTCACCGGCCATCGCCCAGGATGCCAGTTTGTCTCAGCGAGGCGTCTGGCCCCAATAGGATGCCGGCGGCCGCTCGTTCAGGCTGGACTCCCCCAACAGCCGCGCCCAATGAGCACACCATGCCCAGGCCAGCAGGGCCAAGGCCCCCGCAGCCCAGGTCGTCAGGCTGGCCGGCATGGCAGGCCAGGCAGCCAGCACGCGGAGTATCACCACCGCCTGCAATAGCACAAGCAGCCACCATTCGGCAGCGCTGAGCGCCTGA
>JAFLDI010000068.1 GCA_017302485.1 Burkholderiales bacterium
CCATCGGCGCGGCGCAGTTGTCGGGCAAGGCGGCCGGCCTGCCGCAGGTAAGCCAGCGGTGCACGCAGCAGCCCCCACAGGGCCAGGCCGCCCAGCAGCACAGCGGCCGCGGCGGTGGCACCGGTACGAACCACCACCTCGCGCTGCAGCGAGTCCAGCTCCTCCAGCGAATGCACCGCCTGGACCCAGCCAACAGGCGACCCGCTGCCCACCGGATGCCAGGCCACCAGCACCGCCTCGCCACCCGGCTGCTGCTGCAGTCGGGTCGAAGGCCGCAAATCGGCAGGCAGGGTCAGCGGCCGACTCGCCTGACCGAAGACCGCCTGTGGCTCACCGGCGTCCGGGGCCAGCACCTGGCTGATCAAATGGCCATGGCCATCGGTCACCCGCAGTTCGCGCAAGCCGGGCATCAAGGCCAGGCGCAGCAAAGCCTCCTCCACCTGGTCGAACTGCTGGGTCAGCAGTGGATTCTCGATCGTCAGCGCCACGCTGCGTGCGGCCGCGCGGGCCCGGGCATCGGCCTCCAGATGCAGGCGGCGCGATGCATCGGCTGCGGTGCGCAGGCCCAGCCCACCCAGCGCCAGGACCAGCACCAGCAGCATCGACCACAACAGGCGGCCTTGCAGGCTGCGCAGGCTCCAGCGGGAGTCTGCGCTGTCGCCGGCGGCTACGGCCTGTCCGCGGGCATCATCCATCACGCCGGCGCCTGCGCTCAGCGAACCACGTAGCGGTCCAGCTGGAAGGCCTCCAGCGGCGCGTAGTCACGGGCATGGTCGGCACGGACCAGATCGACGATCTCGACGGCCTGCAGCAGCGCCTGTCCCTCGGGCTGGGTGGCCAGGCTCGCCAGCGCCTCGGCGATCGCCGTGCGCAGCCCCGGATCGACGCGCGGATGTGCACTGATCGGATGCGGCGCCACGCCGGGCGTCTCGAAGAGCACCCGCAGGCCCTGGCGGACCTCGGGGCGCTCCTGGGACAAGGTGTGGTTGACGCCGCCACCAGCCGCGGCCTGACCACTCAGCACATGGCGGTAGACGTTGCCATGCGTCTGCACATAGGTGGGCGTGAACTGCAGTTTCTCGCGCTCGGTGAGCAGCGCCCGCATCCACAGGCTGGCACCGAAAGCGTTGGGGGCCGGAAAGGCCAGGGTCTTGCCGTCCAGACCGCGCAAAGCCGTGATCGGGTCGTCCTGGCGCACCACCAGCAGCCCGGTCAGCGGCACCCGGCTGCGCACCAGGGGCAGGTAGCCGCGCTCGCGGCGTGCGATCACCTGGTGGTACGGATTCAGATAGGCCAGGTCGGCGGTGCCAGCGAATACATCTGCCTCGAAGCGGGGGATGCTGGGCTGTAACAGGAGCCGGAAGTCCGCACCGACCATCCGCGACAGCCGGTCCAGCAGTGGGGTCCAGTCGCGGTGCAGCACGGCCGCCGGAAACTGCGGCACAACGGCAACGCTCAGGGTGGCTCGGACCTGCGCGCGCAAGGGGCGCGCCAGCCCGGCCGCACAGGCTGCGGTCGCGCCGAGGAGCCAGCGGCGGGAAACAGGGCCGTGGGTCATGAGAGGGACTCCGATCTGCGGGACGGGCAACGGCGCATGCCGATGCCTCGACCCGGCTTATCGACGGGATCGCCCCCCACTTGAGGCGCCAGAGCCCCTAAGCGTCAGGATGCCCGCCCGCGGGCTGAGCGCTAGGATGCACCCACACCCAGTTGCGGGAGCCCGCCATGCCCACCAAGAACGTCCAGATCGGCCCGCGCGCCGTCTCGCTCGACGCCCGCCCCGACCGCCTGGACCTGCGCGACCGGCCCTACAGGCCGCCTCTGGGCAACCTGCCCACGCAGTGGCCCAGCGATGCCGACGTGCGCGAGCTGCTGCCGCGCTACGCGCCGCTGATCCTGGACCAGGGCGAGGAAGGCGCCTGCACCGGCTTTGGGCTGGCGGCAGCCATCAATTACCAGCTGTTCGTTCGTGGCCTGCCCGAGGGCGGGCCGACGCCACGGCAGGTCAGCCCGGCCATGCTCTACCAGTTGGCGCGCCTGTACGACGAGTGGCCCGGTGAGGACTACGAGGGCTCCAGCTGCCGCGGCGCGCTCAAGGGTTGGCACCGCCATGGGGTGTGTCGCGCCGAACTGTGGCCGCATGGCGCGGACAGGCAGGGCCGCCGGCTCTCGCCGTTGGAAGATCCCAGGCGCCCTGACGATCCCGAGCGCAACTGGGACGTCGACGCGCTGGCCTGCGCCCTGGGCGTGTATTACCGGGTGGATGTGCGCTCGGTGGTCGACCTGCAGGCCGCGCTGCGAGAGAACGGCGTGGTCTATGTGTCGGCCACGGTGCACGAGGGCTGGGCCGTGCCCAGCCGCAAGGCGCTCACCGGCCACGCCGACCTGGTGCGTATCCGCGCCGTGCCGCGCCCCAAGGAGGCCGGCGGCCACGCCTTTGCGCTCATTGGCTACAACGCCGATGGCTTCGTGGTGCAGAACTCCTGGGGCCCCGAGTGGGGCTCACACGGCTTTGCGCTGCTGCCCTACGAGGACTGGGTCACGCATGCCACCGACGCCTGGGTGTTCACGCTGGGCGTGCCGCGCCTGACGCCCGCTGCGACTGCCACTCCCGCAGCGCGCAAGACCAAGGCCAAGTCCACCGGAGCGGTGGCCGCGCCTGCTCGGCGTGCGCCGCGCTTCCTGGTACCGGCCGGCACGGGGGCCAGCGCGGCCGCCAACGAGCGGCCGGCTGGCCTGGTGGGTGCCGACGACGCACTGAGCCGCCGCTACCAGGGCCTGAAGAACCCCGCCCACCAGCCGCTGGACGCCGACCAGGCCTACCGCCACACTCTGGTGCTGGACCGCGGCTTTCCGGTGCGCAACGACATCACCGCCGACAGCGCCGCCAGTGCGCTGCAGGCTGCCACGCTGACGCGGCCGCTGGCCTGGCTGAAGGCGCAGGGCAGCGTCAAGCTGATGGTTTACGCCCATGGCGGCCTGAACAGCGAGGCCGACTCGATCACCCGGATCCGTGTGATGGCGCCCTATGCGCTGGCCAATGGCATCTACCCGCTGTTCATCAGCTGGCGCTCAGGCCCGATGGAAACCGTCTCCGACCTGGTGGAGGAGCAGATGCTGCGCTTTGGTCTGGGCGGCCGCGGCGACGCACCGGCGCGCGGCTGGCTGGACCAGCTGAGCGAAACCACCGACCGCATGCTGGAGCCCGTGCTGCGCGGCCCGGGCGGTGCGATGTGGGGCCAGATGAAGCTCAATGCCGAGCGCGCCAGCAGCGACGCCCAGGGCGGCGTGCGCCAGATGGTGGAGCAGCTCAAGGCGCTGCAGGCCCACTGTCCGAAACTGGAGATCCACCTGGTCGGCCACTCCGCCGGATCCATCGTGCTGGGTGCGATGCTCGATCGCCTGCACGACGCCGGCCTGGCCGCTGCCAGCCTGCGTCTGTTTGCCCCGGCTTGCACGCTGCGCTTCGCGCTGGACCACTACCGCCCGGCCGTGCAGCGCGGCACGCTGCGCGCCGACCGCCTGGCCCTGCATGTGCTGTCGGATACCAACGAGCTGAACGACAGCGTCGGGCCGTACCGCAAGTCCCTGCTGTACCTGGTCAGCCGGGCGTTCGAGGACGTGCACAAGATGCCCCTCCTGGGCATGGCCAAGGCCTTCGATCCGGCCTCGCTGGCGGCCGACCTGTGGTCGCAGGACCGGCGCCACGACGTGCTTGAATGGCAGACCTTCTGGTCCAGCCTGGGCCAGGGCCAGCCACTGGTGCTGAGCAAGCCCAGCGTCTCCAATGGCATCAAGGGCATCGCGTCCTCGCATGGCTGTTTCGACAACGCGGTGGACATCTATGCCCAGGCATTGGGCGCGATCGTGTCGCCGCAGGCCCCTGCGCCGGTGAAGGTGGAGCGGCTCGACTACTGAGCCCCCCGAAGTGATCAAGCCGTCGTGGGGCGGTCTGCGGCGCTTGGTGAGCCGACCCTGGCCTCCTACCCGGATGGCGTAGTTGCGCCCACCCATCGCGGGAATAGACGCACCCCCCCGCTTGCACCGAAATTGCCCCTGCCGCCAGCAAGGGTTGGCCCACATGCATGGGCCCCGTCTCCGGGATCCTCCGGGACGGACGCCACATCGCCCACGACAGGAGACAAGCACATGAACTTCGACAAGGAATTTGACGCCTCGGGACTGGCCTGCCCGCTGCCCATCGTGAAGACCAAGAAATCGCTGTCCGACATGGCCAGCGGCCAGGTCCTGCGCGTGGTGGCCACCGATCCGGGCTCGGTCTGCGACATGGCTGCCTTCGCCGAACAGACCGGCAATACCCTGCTGGAGCAGGGCAGCGAGGGCGGCAAGTTCGTCTTCTTCCTGCGCAAGGCCTGAGCCGCCGCGCCTCACCCGGACCCGGAGTTCGCATGAGCAAGAAGATGGCGATCATCGCCACCAAGGGCACGCTGGACATGGCGTACCCCCCGCTGATCCTGGCCTCCACCGCCGCCGCGCTCGGCTGGGATGTGCAGATCTTCTTCACCTTCTACGGCCTGCAACTGCTGCGCAAGGATCTCAGCGGCGTGGCCATCAGCCCGCTGGCCAACCCGGCCATGCCGATGCCGGTGCCGATGCCTGTGCTGGTCTCGGCGCTGCCCGGCATGGAGGCCATGGCCACCTCGATGATGAAGGCCAAGATCAAGTCCAAGGGCGTGGCTTCACTCGAGGAGCTGCGCGATCTGTGCGTCGAGGCCGATGTCAAGTTCATCGCCTGCCAGATGACTGTGGACCTGTTCGAGTTCAAGACCTCCGAGTTCATTGACGGCATCGAGTACGGTGGCGCCGCGACTTTCATGAAGTTCGCGGGCGAGACCGACGTCTGCCTGTTCATCTGAGAACCTGAGCGTCCGCGGCGCACGGCCCGCCCGGTGCTGCGGCACCGGCTCAGGTCGTGACTCGTCCGGATGTCACCGGAGATTGCCGATGAAGTTGTCCCAAGCCTGCTTGGGCGTGCTGCTGCTGTGCGGGTCCCTGGGGGCCGCTGCGCTGGAGCCCTATGTCCATGCCGACAGGCAGGCAGCGGCTGACCTGACGGGCCAGATGGCCCGCGTCGAGCAGAAGCTCACTGCCGCCGGCTTCAGCGTGGTGGGTCGTCACCAGCCCCCGGGTCTGCCGGACCGCGGCACGCTGATCGTCACCGACAAGGGCCTGCTGGAGGCCGTGCGTGGCGCCGGCATCATGGCCGCGCCCTTGCGGGTGGGGGTGTCAGCCGACGGCCAGATCAGCTACGCCAACCCGGAGTACTGGCTGCGCGCCCTGCTGCGTGGCCAACCCGAGGTGGCGGGCCGGCTGGGCAGCAGCCTGCGCGAGCGCCTGGGCCAGGCGCTGGGCGCTGGCAAGGCCTTCGGCGGCAATGTGCCCGCGGCCGACCTGCCCGACTACCGCTACATGATTGGCATGGAACGCTTCGAGACCCGAGCCGAACTGCGCGACCTCGCCAGCTTCGACGAGGCCCTGAAGACCGTGCGCGACAACCTGGCTGCCAAGGTCGGCAAGACCCTGAAGGTCTACGAGATTGTCCTGCCCGAGCGCCGCGTGGCGGTGTTCGGCGTGGCCATGAACGACAGCTCGCAGGGCGAGGGCTGGTGGGTCCCCAGGATCGGTGCCGATCACATGGCCGCCCTGCCCTACGAGGTCTACATCGTGGACGGCAAGATCATGTCGCCGTTCGGCCGCTACCGCATTGCCCTGGGCTGGCCCGCGCTGGGCATGGGCACCTTCATGGGCATCGTCAATGCCCCTGGCATCATCCAGGCCACGCTCGGCCAGGTCGCCGGTGCCTCACCTGCCAACTGACCGGCCGCCATCCGAGCGCCGACACTGGAGAAACAAGCGATGTCGATCGAATCCACCGTCATCCTGGGCGGCTTCGCCACCGCCGTGGTGCTGGGCGCCGTGGCCCAGCGCAGCAACTTCTGCACGATGGGCGCGCTGTCCGACATCGTGAACATGGGCCACTGGGGTCGCATGCGCATGTGGGCGCTGGCGATTGCCGTGGCGATTGCGGGCACCACGGCGCTGTCGCTGGCGGGCCTGATCGATCTGCCGCAGTCGGTGGCCAACCGCCCGCGCCTGCCTTGGCTGTCGCTGCTGGTGGGTGGCTTGGTGTTTGGCATTGGCATGACCTTCGCCGGTGGCTGCGCCAACAAGAACCTGCTGCGCGTCGGCGGTGGCAGCCTGCGCTCGCTGGTGGTGCTGCTCGTGCTGGCGGTGTCGGCGAGCATGACGCTCAAGGGCCTGTTCGGCCAATGGCGCGCCAGCTACCTGGACCCAGTGGCCATTGATCTGGCGGCCCTGGGCTGGAAGGACCAGGGGCTGCCCACGCTGCTGCAGCAGCTCACCGGCCTGGCCCCGCAGCCAGCCACGATGGCCGCGGCCGGCCTGCTGGTCCTGGCCCTGCTGGTCTGGGTGTTTGCCGACAAGCGCTTCCGCAGCAACGGGACACAGGTGCTGGGCGGCCTGGTGATCGGCGGCTGTGTGGTGGCCGGCTGGTACATCAGCGGCCACCTCGGCTTTGGCGAGAACCCGGACACGCTGGAGATGACCTACTTCGCCACCAATACCCGGGCGATGGAGTCGATGAGTTTCGTGGCACCGCTGGCCTTTGGCCTGGAGTTGCTGCAGCGTTGGACGGACCAGTCACTGAAGATCAGCTTCGGCATCGCCACGGTGCTGGGTGTGATGCTGGGCGCCGCAGGCGTGTCGCTGGCCACGCGCAGCTTCCGCTGGGAGGGCTTTGCATCGATCGACGATCTGCGCAACCAGATCATCGGCGCACTCTTGATGGGCTTTGGCGGGGTCACTGCGCTGGGTTGTACCGTTGGCCAGGGCCTGACCGGGGTGTCGACGCTGGCGCTGGGTTCCTTCCTGGCGCTGGCCGGCATCGTGGCCGGCTCGGTGGCCACGCTGAAGTACATGCTCTGGAAGGCCGAGCAGGACTGACCGGCCGGGGCCTGCCGTCAGCGGGCCGGCGCTCGCCGGCGGGGCTGCCAGGCGGCCATCTCGGACACCAGGCGCTCCCAGGGCAGCTGAGTGAAGTCGCTACCGGCCTGATGCAGCCCGTTGGCCAGCGCGGCCACATCCTCGCGACCGGCAGGCCCGCCAGCTGCCAAGGTGGCCAATGCGCTCAGGCCACCACACTGCAGCCGCAGCGCCTGGGCGTGCAGCAGCGGCCGCCCCGGCGGCGGCAGGCGCAGCACGAAGGTCGAACGCTCGCGCATCAGGGCCAGCAGGGTCTCGCAATTGAAGCGGGCCGGCGGGTGGCTGCACAGCATCACCTCGCGCTCGCCGATGGGTTGCCGGCGCACCCGCGCGCAGCCGGCGGCCCGCGCCATCAGCGCCTTCTCAAAGATGCAGGCGTCGTCCGGGCGGACGCAGCAGGCCGAACGCTCGTCGGCGTCGGGGTTCATTCGTCACCAGCCGGGCCGGGCGTGCGGATCTGGCACAGCAGGTCTTCGGCCTGCATGGCGTCGTCGGCGAACATCACCTTGATCTGACCGGCTCCGCCCTCCGCTCGGATCGCCTTGGCCTGGCTGGAGGCCTCCTTGAAGCTGGCATGGCTGCCCAGTGGCTCCAGCTGGGCAAAGGGCAGGACGCGGTAGACGAAGTACGGCATAAGCGATCCAGGACAGAGCGGGTCAGGTGTAGTGGCGGGTCTCGCGGCGGCGGCCCGGACGGGCGCGCTGGATCACCACGCCGCGCACGGCGGACAGGTCGGCCAGCGGCTGGATCGGACAGCGCGGGTCCAGGGCCTCCAGTCGCCAGGCGCCCGGTTGACCGCGCAGCTGGCGCAGCGTCCATTGCTCGTCGGCCCAGGCCAGCACAAAACGGCCATCGCCGACGCGCCCGCCCGGCTCGATGACGACGATGTCGCCATGCGCGAACTCGGGCGCCATGCTGTCGCCCAGCACGCGCAGTGCAAAGGACTCGGCGCCTTCGCACGCGCCCGCCGGTGCCGGGTCGGCATCGGGCAGCGGATTCATGACAGCACCAGCGTGTGGCGCTGCGCCGACGGCACGCCCATGGCCATCAGCGCGGCATCGATCTGGCTGACGAACGACGCCGGGCCGGCCAGGTAGCAGTCGCAGTCGATGGCGAACAGGTCCGCGCGCAGCGATTCGATCACCTGGGTCACGCCGGCCTGCGGATCCGGGTGGCTCAAGGGCGTGTACTCGAAGGCATCGAGCGCCTCCGACCAGGCGCGGCACTGGTTGGCCAGCACATGACCGTCGGGTCGCGTGGCCAGCCACAGCAGGGCCATGGCGGGCGCGGCTTCCAGCGCCAGCGCGTGCTCGATCAGGCTCTTGATCGGGGCGACGGCAGTGTCGCAGGCGATGAACAGCAGCGGGCGCAGACCTTCGGCCAGCACGAAATCGCCCATCGGTCCACGCACCGATACCGGCGTGCCGGATTTCAGGCCCGCACACACCGCAGCGCCGAAGTCGCCCTCCTGGTCGCGGGTCACCAGGAAGTGGAGATTGCGGTCGTCGCAGGGGCAACTGGCGATCGGCAGCGTGGACTGCAGGTCGCCGCCGGCACCGGCCAGCCCCAGCGTGACCGACTGGCCGGCCAGGAAGCGCAGTCGGTGGCTGCGCGGCGTCTGCAGGTGCAATTGCGCCGTGTCGGCCCCCAGCATCGTCACCGAGCGCACCGTGGCCACCAGTTCCTGAGGCGGAATGTCCTGCGGCCCGGTGGCCTCCAGGGTCTCGAGGGTGAGGTCGCTGCTGGCCGCGGTGTGGGCGCACATCAGCGTGTAGCCCTGGGCCTTCTCGGTCTCGGAGAGCACGTAGTCGAAGGGCTGGGTGCGGCAGACCTCGCCATGGATGACCCGCACCTTGCACATGCCGCAACTGCCGTTGCCGCAGCCGTAGGGCAGGCGCAGCCCGGCCTTCAGGCCGGCCTGCAACAGGGTGTCATGGCCCATCACGCTGAATTCGTGGCCACTCGGGCGGATCGTGACCTGAGCGGACATCAGCTTGAGCATGTCGTCCATCGCCTCCAGGGGGTCGGCGACCTCGCTGGCCAGCACCTGGCCCAGTGCGCGGTCGATGTCGTCGGCCAGTGCCTGCGGTCCCCGCCAGGTGGTCTCGGCGCGCAGCCGGTCGCGCAGGCCGGTGACCAGGCCATGGTAGCGCTGCAGGTGCCGGCGCACCTCGGCCAGTTCGGTGCTCTGATGGAACAGGCGCTGAGCCAGGACCTCCTGGCTGGGCAGGGTGCGTTCGCGCACGCGGCGTGCAAAGGCGTCGTTGCGGATGGCCTGGGTGCGCTCCAGCATGCCGCTGTCCTCGAGCTGGGCCTGCGGGTACAGGGCCAGCAACTGCTCGCTGGACACCAGACCGTCATCCAGCGCCAGCCGCCCTTCGCGCACCAGCGCCTGCAACTGCCCGCGTGAGACGCCCAGCAGTTGCGCCGCGCGCCAAACGGTCAGGCGGTGCGCCATGCCAGTTCCCGGGCGTCGCTGCGATCGAGGAAGCGGGCGCGGTAGAGCAGGCGCGGCCGCTCGGGGTCGTCCTGGAAGGCGCGGCGGTCATGCAGCACGTTGTGGCAGACCAGCCCCATGCCGGGCTCCAGGCGCGCCGCCAGCACATCGTGCAGCCCGCCGTCCAGCAGGCGCTCCAGCGCGTCGAGTGCCGCGCGGGTGGCGGCGTCGTCCTTCCAGGCGATGCTGCGGGTGCGCGCGGTGTAGCGCATGTGCAGCGCACCGCTGGCGGTGTCAATGCTGAAGACGGCGCCGCCCTGCGCAGGGCGGGCGACACCGGACTCGTCGGTGCGCTCAGGGATGACCATCGCATCGGGCGCCATCAGCGCGCGGATGTGCGCCGGTGACTGGTCGCGCAACGCGATGTAGACCAGCTCATGATCGAGCAGCGCGTTGTCCCCCCCCTGCGCCGCCGGCCGCACGCAGTGCAGCACCATGCCGCGGATCGCCCGCTCGGGCACCTGGTAGTAGCCGTCGGTGTGCCAGCGGATGGCCCGGTCGGTGTAAGGAATGAAGCCGCCGCGCTCATCGCGCCGGTCGCTGACGCAGATGCTGGACACACCGTCCTCGCCAGCCAGCCAGTTGGCGTCCAGTCGGCGCATGCCCAGCTGCGCAGCCAGTGCGGTCGGCAGCGTGGGGTCGGCGTCCCGGCAGGAACTGCGGTAGAGCGCCATGTTGCAGCGGCTCAGGCGGTCCAGCAGCGCCAGGCGCTCGGCATCCGACAACTGTCGCGGGTCGCGCACATCCACCAGCAGGTGCGACACGCTGCGTGGGCGGGCAGCCAGCTTCATCGCCCGCCAGCGCCGGTACGCGCCTTCGTCCTCCAGATCGAAGGGATTGCCGGCAAAGCGCCGTCGGCGCCCCGCAGCCGTCATGTCCTCGGTGAGCCAGGCCATGCTTCAGTCTCCGGTCTCGGCGGTGCCAGAACGTGGCCGCCGCGCAGGGTCGTCGAACACGCCACCCAGGGTGCGGCGCAGCGCCTGCGCCGCCTGGGGCACCTCGATGGTCATGACCTGATCGATCACCCAGACCCGGTCGGACTCCGGCAGCAGCGGCTCCAGCCGCCAGGCGAAGTGCCGCGCGAACGCCAGGTCGGGCTCGCCCGTGACCGGGTCGCCGCCGAAATCGGCGTAGGTGGGTGCGACCGCATTCCAGGCCTGAAGAAAGTCGTCCACCCAGTCCGGGCCGCCGGCGGGCCTGGGTGGCAGCCACTCGCTCGCGCTCTCGGCGTAGGTGGCAGCGAGGTGCCGCACCATGGCGACGGTGAACTCGCTGCGCTCCTCGGGCGACTGCCGGGCATGGACCAGACGGTCGGCCACCAAGGCCAGGAAGATCGCGCCTTCGCGCAGCACCTGGAAGTAGCCCGGACCGACCTCGATGCCGTAGCCTGCCTTCTGCAGGCTGCGCACCATCTCGATGGCCAGGCGCCAGCTGGCCACGGCGGCCACACCGCCGCGGTCGGAGGCACTGCGCTGCTGGCCCTCCCGGAACCAGCGCGATTTCAGTCGGATGGCCATAGGGGCCGCCCAGCGGTCAGTAGCCGCCCTTGCCGAAAGGCTGCGGCAAGCCGGCCACCTTGGCCGCCTGCTTGGCCGGCCCCACCGGGAACAGGTCGTAAAGGGCCTTGCTGTCGGCCTCGGGCCAGAAGGCGTTGACCCCTTTGAGCATGTGGCGGAAGTTGGGCGTCTGGCCGTGCTCTCGGTACTCGTCGCGCATGTATCGCACCACGTCCCAGTGGCGCTCGGTCAGCGTCAGGCCCTCGGCGGCGGCGATCACCTCGACCACCTCGTCGCTGTAGTCGGCCTCCAGCAGGTAGCCCAGGTCATCGGTCTCGAGTTCCTGGCCATTGACGGTATAGGGCATGGATGTCTCCTGTTGTCTTGTCGAGCGAATCGTCAGTGGCCGACTGCAGCGGCCGACTTGTGCGGTACGAACAGACCGCAACCCAGCCAGTGCCAGTCACCCAGGCCGAGTGACTGCGCACGCAGGGAATCCGGGGCTGACAGGCCGTGCAGCATCAGGCTGTGCCCGACGCGGCTGCCTGCCGGGCCAATCAGCTCCTGGCGACGGCCGCACACGAGCTCGCCGCGCAGGCCATGCTGCTGCATCCATGCCTCGGCCAGCGCCAGCAGGCCCAGCTCGTCCTGAGCATCACAGACCACGGTCTGCGACCACACGGTCGGGTGGGCCAGCAGGGGCCGGGCCTGGGCATCGCCCAGCTGCAATGCCCCCTCGCCGGCCTCCAGGCGGGCACCGGCCAGGGCCTGAACCTCGGCCTGCCGC
>JAFLDI010000069.1 GCA_017302485.1 Burkholderiales bacterium
ACCAGCGGCGCCATCGCCCACCTGGGCAAGGACAATGAGAACGGCGCGCGCATGGCGATCGACGAGCTCAACGCCAAGGGCGTGACGATCGGCGGCAAGAAGGTCAAGTTCGAGCTGCTGGCCGAAGACGACGCGGCCGATCCGAAGCAGGGCACCGCCGCCGCGCAGAAGCTGGTCGACAGCAAGGTCGCCGGCGTGGTGGGCCACCTGAACTCGGGCACCTCGATCCCCGCCTCCAAGGTCTACTCCGACGCGGGCATCCCGCAGATCAGCCCGTCGGCCACCAACCCCAAGTTCACCCGCCAGGGCTACAAGACCACCTTCCGCGTGGTGGCCGATGACGTGCACCTGGGTGGCACGCTGGGCCGCTACGCCGTGGAGCAGCTCAAGGGCAAGACGATCGCCGTGATCGACGACCGCACCGCCTACGGCCAGGGCGTGGCCGATGAGTTCGAGAAGGGTGTCAAGGGCAAGGGCGGCGCCATCGCCAAGCGCGAGTTCACCAACGACAAGGCGACCGACTTCACCGCCATCCTGACCAACATCAAGGCCGTCAAGCCCGACGTGGTCTTCTTCGGCGGCATGGACGCCGTGGCCGGCCCGATGATCCGCCAGATGAAGCAACTGGGCATCAACGCCAAGTTCATGGGCGGCGACGGCATCTGCTCGAGCGAGCTGCCCAAGCTGGCCGCGGGTGCCATGGCCGACGGCCAGGTGGTGTGCGCCGAGGCCGGTGGTGTCGAGGGCGAGCAGAAGGCCGGCATGGACAAGTTCCGCGCCGACTTCAAGAAGAAGTTCAACGCCGACGTGCAGGTCTACGCGCCGTACGTGTACGACGCGACCAACGTGCTGGTGGCGGCCATGGTCAAGGCCGGCTCGGCCGACCCGGCCAAGTACCTGCCCGAGCTGGCCAAGACCTCGGGCTACAAGGGCGTGACCGGCACCATCTCGTTCGACGAGAAGGGCGACGTCAAGAACGGCGCGCTGACCATGTACACCTACAAGGGTGGCAACCGCGACCAGATCGCCGTGGTGCGCTGATCCTTCGGGTCACCACAACGCACAAGGGGCGCCGCGAGGCGCCCCTTTTTTCTCGTTGGTTGGGGCTGCCATGCCGTCGATATCGGCCGGCCAGAGTCGCCAGGCGACCGGCTGACTTCAGTCTTGAGCCGCCGTCCGCGTCCTGAGAGGCCCCCGGTAGGGTGATAGCCCGCACCCATCAGGGGGTCACAACGAGTCGTTTGACAAGTCGACTCACCTGCTCAATCGGCTGTTCGACACCGACGTCGACCCGCGACTTCACCAGTGAGACCTGGCAGCCCCCTGTCCTGTCACCCCGCACGCCCGGCCGCGGCGCAGTTCACAGGGCGGCACCGCGGCGCCGGTGCAGCAGGTACCAGGCAGCCGGCACCACCAGCATCGACAGCAGGGGCGCCGTGATCATGCCGCCCACCATGGGTGCCGCGATGCGGGCCATGATCTCCGAGCCGGTGCCCTGGCCCCACATCATCGGCACCAGGCCGGCCATCACGATGGCCACCGTCATGGCCTTGGGGCGCACGCGCAGCACGGCGCCCTCACGGATGGCGGCGAGGAGCGTGTCCTCGTCGTCCGGCTCGCCGGCGGCCAGGCGACGCCTGAGCGCGTTCTCCAGATAGACCAGCATCACCACCCCGAACTCCGCCGCCACGCCGGCCAGGGCGATGAAGCCGACCGCGGTGGCGACCGAGATGGCGTGACCGAGCAGCCAGACCAGCCAGAACCCTCCCACCAGCGAGAACGGGACCGCGGCCATCACCAGCAGCGCATCGGTGGTGTTGCGGAACAGCAGGTACAGCAGCACGAAGATGACGGCCAGGGTGGCCGGCACCACGACCTTCATGCGTTGCGCGGCCCGCTCGAGGTACTCGAACTGCCCCGACCAGGAGAGGGCATAGCCGGCAGGCATCGCCACCTCTCGGGCCACCGCCGACTGCATGTCCTGCACCACCGAGCGCAGGTCACGACCGCGGACATCGACGTAGACCCAGCCCGACAGCCGTGCGTTCTCGCTGCGCAGCATCGGGGGGCCTTCTTCCAGCCGCACCTGTGCCACATCCTGCAGCAGCAACTGCGCCCCCCGGTCGGTGACAAAGGGCAACTGGCGCAGGCGCTCCAGCGAGTCGCGCACTTCACGCGGGTAGCGCAGGTTGATCGGGAAGCGCTCCCGGCCGCTGACCACCTCGCCGACGTTGTCGCCGCCGATGGCGGTGGCGACGATGGCCTGCACATCGGTCACCGACAGGCCATGGCGGGCTGCCGCGGCGCGGTCCACGTCGACGTCGATGTAGCGGCCGCCCGTCAGCCGCTCGGCCAGTGCCGACGACACGCCGGGCACCTTTTTCACCACCGACTCGATCCGGGTGGCCAACTGGTCGATGGTGGCGAGGTCGGCACCCGCGACCTTGATGCCGACCGGGCTCTTGATGCCCGTGGCCAGCATGTCGATTCGGTTGCGGATCGGGGGCACCCAGATGTTGGAAAGGCCGGGCACCTGGACGGCCCGGTCCAGTTCCTCCACGAGCTTGTCCGGCGTCATGCCGGCGCGCCATTGCTCGCGGGGCTTGAACTGGATGGTGGTCTCGAACATCTCCAGTGGCGCCGGGTCGGTCGCGCTGTCCGCGCGGCCGGCCTTGCCGAAGACGCGCTCGACCTCAGGCAACGTCTTGATCAGCCGGTCGGTCTGCTGCAGCAGCTCGGTGGCCTTGGACACCGACAGCCCGGGCAGGGCCGACGGCATGTACAGCAGGTCGCCTTCATCCAGGGGCGGCATGAACTCGCCGCCCAGGCGGGATGCGGGCACCATGGTCAGGGCCAGGACCGCACCGGCCGCCACCAGCGTCGCCTTCGGCCAGTGCAGCACCAGCTCCAGCGCCGGGCGGTAGACGCGCATCAGGAACCGGTTCAGCGGGTTGGCGTTCTCCTGTGGAATCCGGCCCCGCACGAGCAGGCCCATCAACACCGGCACCAGGGTCACCGACAGCGCGGCGGCGGCCGCCATGGTGTAGGTCTTGGTGAAGGCCAGGGGCGAGAAGAGCCGGCCCTCCTGCGCCTCCAGCGTGAACACCGGCAGGAAGGACAGCGTGATGACCAGCAGCGAGAAGAACAGTGCCGGCCCGACCTCGACGGCCGCCTCGGTGACCAGGTCCCAGCGCTCCGCCACCGTCGGCTGACGGTTGTTGCGGTGCTCGAACGCCTCGATGTGCTTGTGTGCGGTCTCCAGCAGCACCACCACGCCATCGAGCGCCGCTCCGCAGGCCAGGGCGATGCCGGCCAGCGACAGGATGTTGGCGTTCAGGCCCTGCCAGCGCATCACGATGAAGGCGATGCCCACGGCCATCGGCAGCGAGAGGATCGCCACCAGTGCCGACCGCAGGTGGAACAGGAAGATCGCGCAGACCAGCCCCACCGCCAGGAACTCTTCGCTCAACTTCAGCGTGAGGTTGTCGATGGAGCGGTCGATGAGCTTCGAGCGGTCGTAGGTGTCGACGATCTCGACGCCCCGGGGCAGGCTTGGCTTGAGCTGCTCGAGCCGGGCCTTGACCCCCTCGATGGTGGCGCGCGCGTTCTTGCCGGAGCGCATCACGACCACGCCACCCGCCACCTCGCCTTCGCCATCGAGTTCGGCGATGCCGCGGCGCATCTCGGGGCCGATCTGGACAAAGGCCACGTCGCGCAGCAGCACGGGGGTCGCGCCGGACACGGCAATGGGGATACCGCGAAAATCATCGAGCGAGCTCAGGAAGCCGCGCGAGCGCACCATGTACTCGGTTTCGGCCAGCTCCACCACGGAGCCGCCGGAGGATTGGTTGGCCCGCTGCAGCGCCTCCATCACCTGGCCCTGGGTCACACCGAGCTGGCGCAGGCGGTCCGGGTCGAGGACGACCTGGTACTGCCTGACCATGCCGCCGATGCTGGCCACCTCGGATACATCGGTGACGGTCTTCAGCTCGAACTTCAGGAACCAGTCGTTCAGGGCGCGCAGCTGACCGAGGTCGTGTCGGCCCGTGCGGTCCACCAGCGCGTATTCGTAGACCCAACCTACGCCGGTGGCGTCGGGCCCCAGCGTGGCGGTGGCGCCGGCGGGCAGGCGGCTCTGCACCTGGTTGAGGTACTCGACCACGCGTGAGCGAGCCCAGTACGCGTCGGTCCGGTCGTCGAACAGGATGTAGACGAACGAGTCGCCAAAGAACGAGTAACCGCGCACCGTCTTCGCGCCCGGCACGCTGAGCATGGTGGTTGTCAGTGGGTAGGTGACCAGGTCTTCGACGACCTGCGGCGGCTTGCCGGGATAGCTGGTGCGGACGATGACCTGGGTGTCCGACAGGTCGGGCAGCGCATCGACCGGCGTGTTCGCCACCGAGATGAGCGAAGCGGCCACCAGGAATGCAGTTGCCATCAGGACCAGGAACCGGTTGGCCACCGACCAGCGGATGAGCGCGGCGATCACTGGGCAGCTCCCATCCGGTGGATCGACAGCAGCTCGTACTCGTCGCCCTTCTTCCTGAACTCGAAGTGCACGCGCTCACCCACCTTCACGTCGGCAAAGGCGGTCGGGCTCGGCTTGTTGAACGGCATGGTCATCGCCGGCCACTTCAGTTCGGCGATGCTGCCGTGGGCGATGGTGATGCTGTCGGCATCGATGCCTTCCACCGTGCCCTGTGCGGCGTAGCTGGATGGCGCCGGTGCCGAGGCCGGCGGAGCGGCGGACAGGCTGCCCAGCACCGAGCGCAGGCGCGCCTCGGAGTCGACCAGGAACTGCCCGCTGGCCACGACCTGCTCGCCTTCGACCACACCCGCGGTGACTTCCAGCTGGTCGCCCAGGTCGGCACCCAGCATCACTTCACGCGGCTCGAAGCTGCCCCCCTCCTTGCGCACGAGGACCACCGCGCGCGTGCCGGTGCGGATGACGGCCTCGGCCGGCACAACCAGGCGCGAGCTGCTGCGGCCCGCCACCTGCAGTTGCAGGAGCATGCCCGGCGTCAGCCTGCCGCCCGGGTTGGCCACCTCAAAGCGGGCCTGCAGGGTGCGCGTGGTGGCGCTCACCTGCGGCAGGATCTCCTGCAGGATGCCGGTGAAGCGCAGGCTGGGGTCGGCCTGCAGGGCCGCGGAGACCTGTTGTCCGCGCTCGAGGCGCACCGCCATCGCCTCCGGCACTTCGGCCACAGCCCAGACCTTGTCGAGCCCGGCGATGCGAAAGAGCGTCATGCCGGGCGAGACCGCCACCCCTTCCCGCACGCCAAGCTCGGCCACCACACCGGCCGCGGGGGCGAACAGCGTGTACCTCGCCTGCGCCACGCCGCTGTCCTCGGCCTGGCGCACCAGCTCGGGCGGAATGGACAGCGCGCGCGTGCGCTCGCGTGCGGCGGCCAACAGCTCTGGCGATGCCCCGGCCCGCTGCAGGGCGATGATCTCGTGGAGCGGCCCCAGCCACTCGGGTGCGAACACGGTGCCGAGCGCCTGCCCCTTGGTCACTCGCTCCATCGGTGCGCGCACGTTCAGCCGCTCGAGGTAGCCGGCCGTGCGGACCTGGACGGCGACGCTGAGCCGTTCATCGAACTGCACGGTGCCGATGGCGTCGAAGGACGATCGGACATCGGCTCGTTTCACCACGGCGGTGCGGATGCCCAGGTTCTGCTGCACCTGGGGGTTCACCTTCACCCCGGCGTCGCTGGCCTCGTCGGCGTAGACCGGCTGCAGGGGCATGTCCATGAAGGGCGACTTGCCAGGCCGGTCGAAGCGCTGGCCGGGCACCATCGGGTCGTGCCAGTACAGCACCTGGCGTTCGCCGGCGGACGCCGCCGCAGCAGGCGTCACCGCTGGGGGGCCGTCGTGCAAGCCGGTGGTGCGGCGCCCGAGAAGGAAGCCGCCACCACCGATCACCAGGACCGCGGCCACGACGATGAGGGACTTTTGCATGCGGCTCATCGCGCTGCTCCTTGAACGACGGGTTTGAAGACCAGTTGGGCCTGGGTCCGGGCCAGGTCGCGCTGCAGACCCAGCAGCTTGCGTTGCGCCTCGACCTCGGCGTGGCGGGCCTCGAACAGCATGGCCAGGCTGGCCTGGTTGGCGCGGTAGGCGGCCAGCGTGGTCTGGGTGCGCTGGCGCAGCGGACTCAGCACGGCCGTCTGGTAGCGGTCGATGCGTTGCCGCAGGCGAGCAGCATCGCTGGCCAGCGCGGCGTACTCACCGGCCGCCGCCCGCAGGGCTTCCGCGAGGTCGGCCTGGGTCTTCTCGACCATCGCCAGCCGGGCGGCAGTCTCGCGGTCCTGTCGGGCTGCCGGCGCGACAGGCAGCGGAATGCTGACGCCGAAGGACAACAGGTCCGGACGGCCCGAGCGCTGGCCAAAGGACAGCTCGTAGCGCCAGTTCGGCTGGCGGTTGAGTTGCGCTGCTTGCGCCTCCTGGCGGGCCACCTCGACATCGCGCTGGCGGGCCAGGGCCACGGGGTGCCGTGCAACGAAGTCGTCCTGACCAGGGACCGCGTCCCAGCGCGGCTCAAGCAGTTCGTCGGACGTCGTACCAATCCAGCGTTGCAGGTTGGCGGCGGCGGACGCCTGCTGCTGACGCTGGTCGGCCGACTCGTCCTCGGCGGCGCCCAATGCGCTGGTGAGCGCGAGCACCTCTCCACTGTCACCCGAGCTGCTGGCCAGGCGGCCCTTGCCGGCCGCCAGCGCTTCACGGGCATGCTGCTCGTTGAGCGAGCTCAGTTGCCAACCCTCACCCGCGTAGTAGGCCTCCACATAGGCCATTGCGGTCAGCATGCGCGCCTCGGCGGCGGCCACCGGTTCCATGACGGACTCCCGCTGCTGCTGGGCGGTGGCGACGGCTTCGCGGGCTGCCCGCTTCTCGGCAGACACCCACTCCTGAGCCATGCCGATGCGCTTCATCGTCATGTCCTCCGCGGTGGGGCTGAACCGGCTGCGGCCGGTCGCGGGCAGGTTGTCGATGCTGACGGTGAGCATCGGATCGGGCAGTTGACCGGCCGTCCGCGCCATCTCGGCGGCGCTGGCGGTGCCCGCCCGAGCGGCCTGGGTCAGGTGGGATCGTTGGGCGGCGAGTTCGACCGCCTGGTCGAGCGACAGAGGCGCTGCGATGACCTGGGTGAACCCCAGGAGTGGCAGACAGGCGGCAGCCAGGGCGGCTGCGCGCAGGGGGTGTGAGGGCATGGAGGGCTCCGCAGACAAACGCACGGAGGGCTGAACTGCGGACAGGCCGCAGCAGCCCCGGTCAGTCAACAGAGCGGGTCAGACGCGTAGTCTGAGTGTGGACAGGAACACGGGGTCAGGCGGCGGCTGGGCACTGACCGATGCCGTCGATGGCACGGCCTGGGCTTCCCGCGACAGCAGCGCGAAGGGCAGCTCCAGCACCTGCACCAGCAGCGGCGGCCCCAGGACTGGCAGCTTCGCGGCCTCGAAGGTCTTGGCCAGCGGGGCCGTGTGCTCGTGGCACAGCGCGGGTTGCTGCGGGTCCATGCCGTCGCAGGGCTGTCCCGCCTTCATCATGGCGGCCATGGTCTGGACATCGGCCTGCGCCGGGCAGACGTAGGCCGCCACTGCCAGCTGCGAGAACAGCAGCGACAGCGCCACGATGAACGCGGCGGTGAGGCGATGGCAGCGAAGGCGGAGCATGGGCGCGACTAGTCTAGGGCCTGCCGCCGGCGACGCGGCCGCCACACGGCCCGGCCGGATTGACCCAGGACAAGCTTCAACGCCGAAGCACCGCCCGGTCGCATTACTTGAGCACCTGCACGGCGGTCACGGTCATCGCACCGTTCAGGTTGTCGGCGGCAAACTTGATCTTGTCGCCCGGGTTGAGACCCTCCAGCAGCTTGGGATCACTGACCTTGAAGACCATGGTCATCGGGGGCATGTCCAGGTTCTTGATCGGGCCGTGCTTGAGCGTCAGTTTGCCCTGGGCCTTGTCCACCTTGCGGACTTCGCCGTCGCTGGTCGGCTCCGCGGCCGCCGAGACCGCCGGGGCGTGGTGAGTCGAGTGGTCGGTGGTCGTCTGGGCGTGGGCCGGTGCCGTGGCGGCCACCGCGGTGGCGAACAGCGTGGCAGCGAGGGTGGGAACGAATCTCATGGGGACCTCCTTCAGGCCTTGGGGTAGGCAGCGAACACGGTGTCGCGTCCGCGCTTGTCGATGAGCAGCACCTGGTAGGGATCCTTCCGGGTCCCCACCTCCATGCCGGGCGAGCCTGCCGGCATGCCGGGAACGGCCAGGCCGATGGCGTCCGGCCGCTGGGCGAGCAGGCGTTTGACCTCGGTGGCCGGCACATGGCCTTCCAGCACATAGCCACCGACCAGCGCCGTGTGGCAACTCCCGAACCGCTCGGGCAGGCCGACGCGGCGGCGCATGACGGCGGTGTCGTCGACCAGGGTCACCTTCACGGGGAACCCGGCGGCCTGCATGTGGTCGATCCAGGCGCCGCAGCAGCCACAGCTGGGGTTTCGGTAGACCTCGACCAGGGGCAGTGCCTTGGCTGCTCGCGCGGGGCCGGCACAGGCCGTTGCCGTGCCGATGGCCAGCGCGATGAGGGAACGTCGTCTCACTGGACCACCACCTTTCCGACCATGCCGGCCTCGACATGCCCCGGGATGAGGCAGGCAAACGGGTACTCGCCCGCCTGGGTGAACTGCCAGACGATGCCTCCGCTGGCGCCGGGCTTCACATGCGCCATGTTCGCGTCGGCGTGCTCCATGGTCGGGAACTTCTTCATCAGCTCGGCGTGCTCCTTCAATTCCTGCGGCGTGCCCAGCACCATTTCGTGCAGTTGCCGGCCCTTGTTGGTGACGATGAACTTCACGGTCTGCCCGCGCTGGACGACGACCTCCGAGGGCGTGAAGCGCATCGCATCGCTCATCTCGAGCCTGACGGTGCGGGACACCTTCCTCGGGTCGCCTTCCCTGCCGAAGGCGCGCTCCTCGACCTGGCTGGGGTCATAGCGGTGCGTCTTCATCGGGTGGGTCTCGTCGCCGTGCGCCTGCGCGCCCAGGCAGGCCAGCACCAGGCTGGCCGCGGTCAGTGTGTGGAGGGTCTTCATCGATGTCCTTCAATGGTGGGCATGGCCGCTGGGCTTGCGGACCTGCACGGTGTTGGCGTCTGACGGTGGCGGCGAGGCCCGCGGCGCGGCAGGCAGGGCGGACGCCTCGCTGGTGTATTCGGAGGCGAGGGTTCCCGCGGGATGCCGGTACCAGCCCGGGTCCTTGTAGTCGCCGCGCGCCACGTCGTCGCGCACCTTCACCACGCTGAACATGCCGCCCATGCCGACCGGGCCGAATGGCCCGGTGCCGGTCATCATCGGCAGCGTGTTGTCGGGTATCGGCATCTCCATCTCGGCCATGTCGTGCATGCCGCGCTCACCCATCACCATGTAGTCGGGCACCAGGCTGGAGATCTTTCTGGCGATGTCGCGGTGGTCCACGCCGATCATGGTGGGCACGCCGTGGCCCATCGCGTTCATCGTGTGGTGGCTCTTGTGGCAGTGGATGGCCCAGTCGCCGGCCACCGCGTCGAACTCGATGGCACGCATCTGGCCGACGGCGATGTCGGTCGTCACTTCGGGCCAGCGGGCCGACTTGGGCACCCAGCCGCCGTCGGTGCCGGTGACCTCGAAATGCGGGCCGTGCATGTGGATGGGGTGGTTGGTCATCGTCAGGTTGCCGACGCGGATGCGCACACGGTCGCCGGTGCGGGCCACGAACGGATCGATGCCCGGGAAGGCGCGGCTGTTCCAGGTCCAGAGGCTGAAGTCGAGCATGGTGTTCACCTTGGGCGTCGCGCTGCCGGGCTCGATGTCGTAGGCGTTCAGGATGAAGCCGAAGTCGCGGTCAACCCTGAACTGGCGCGGGTCCTTGGGGTGCACGATGAACAGGCCCATCATGCCCATGGCCATCTGCACCATCTCGTCCGCGTGGGGGTGGTACATGAAGGTGCCGGGCCGCTGCAGCACGAACTCGTACATGAAGGTCTTGCCGACCTGGATCGGCGGCTGCGTCAGGCCGCTCACGCCGTCCATGCCCGACGGCAGCAGGATGCCGTGCCAATGCACCGAGGTGACCTCCGGCAGCTTGTTGGTGACGAAGATGCGGATGCGGTCGCCCTCCACGGCCTCGATGGTCGGGCCGGGGCTGGAGCCGTTGTAGCCCCAGAGGTTGGCCTGCATGCCGGGGGCGATCTCGCGCACCACGGGTTCGGCCACCAGATGGAACTCCTTGACGCCGTCCTTCACGCGCCACGGCAGGGACCAGCCGTTGAGCGTGACGATGGGCTGGTAGGGCCGACCGTTGGGTGGTGGGGGCGGCAATTGGGTGGCGGCCGAGGTCTGGACGACGGCCTCGGGCAGCAGCGCTGCCCCGGCGCGGCTGACGGCGGCGGCACCCAGGACGGTGGCGCCAGCGGCCTTGAAGAAGGTTCTGCGATTGCTCATGGGAATGTGGGGTGTCAGTGGCCGCCGGCGGGGCTGGCCGTGGACATGGGGGCCAGGCCGGGCGCACTGACCTTGCCGGGCGAGCCGCTGGTCAGGGCGGTCTGCAGGTGGGTCTGGGCGACCCAGAAGTCGCGCAGCGACTCCACGGCGCCCACGACGCCAGCGATCTGGTCCTTGGCGTCGGACAGCAGGTCGAAGACGCTGGCCAGCATGCCGTTGTAGCGCAGCAGGTTCTCGTCGGAGATGCGCTTGCGCAGCGGCACCACCTCGTCGCGGTAGTGCCTGGCCAGGTCGTAGGCCGTGCGGTAGGCCGAGTAGGACTCGCGCACTTCGGACTGGGCCTGCACCGCGATGGCCGCCGTGCGGTGCAGGGCTTGCAGGTAGATCGCCTCGGCGCGGGCCACGCGGGCTGAACCGAAGTCGAACAGCGGCAGCTCCAGCTCGATCTCGTAGCCGTTGCGGCGCGGCTCACCCGTTGCGCTGGCATTGGCGTAGCCGGCATGCAGCACATTGACGAAGCGCGTGGCCTGGGACAGGCCCAGCGACCGGGCCGTGGCCTCGGCCGAGCGCCTGGCCAGCCGCACGTCCAGCCGCTGCTCCATCGCCGTCTGCTCGGCATCGCGCGGCTCGATGGGGGCCATCGGCAGATCCGGCAGGCGCTCCGGCAACCGGATGCCCAACTGGTCGCGGCTCAACCCCAGGGCACGGACCAGGCGTTCCCTGGCGGCCACGGCCTGGTGCTGCGTGCGCGCCAGGTTGGCGGTGGCGTCCGAGTAGAACGACTGTTCGCGCATCTGCGCCAGCCGGCTGAAGTTGCCGGCGGCCACCATGCGCCGGGCCAGCTCGTTCGAGGTCTCCGCCGCCTCCTTGACCTGGCCGAAATAGCCGACCAGCTGCTGCGCCGCGACGGCTTCGAAGTAGGCCTTGCGTGCCTCCTGGGCCACGGCCACGGTGTCGAGCGCCGCCTGGATCTGGGCCTGCTCGAAGCGCTGCTGTTCGACCTGGCGTGCCAGCGGCATCGTGAAGAGGCCCAGCACATCGAACAGCACCGCCCGATCGATGTCGACCGCCCCTTGGCCGCTCAGGCGCCCGAAGCTGAACGACGGATTGGCCCATCGGCCGGCCCGGACCAGGTCGGCCTCTGCCACGCCCAGCGCCGCATAGCTGGCCTGCAGCGCCGCGTTGTTCAGCAGGGCCAGTTCGACGGCGCCGTCGGCCGACAGCGGCTGCTCCAGCAGCTGGGCCACGCGTGCCGCGGCGGCCGACTGCGCGTCAGCGCTGCGTTGCAGCGACGGCGACTGCCCGATGCGCTCCCTGGCCAGCGCGTCGACCTCGTTGAAGCCGCCGTCCGGCGAGAACGACGCGCAGCCGGCCAGCAGCAGGCAGGCCGCGGCCACC
>JAFLDI010000007.1 GCA_017302485.1 Burkholderiales bacterium
GTGTCGCCCGCCATGGCCTCGGCCGCAGCGGCCACGCGAGGGCCCAGCTGCGGCGCCAGCGTGGCCACGGTCTCGATCCGCGGCGACCAGCCACCCCTGCGCACGAAGGCCCGCCGGGCCGGAGGCAGCAAGGCCGTGAAGGGCAGCAGCCAGATCGCGTCGCGCAACGGCAGGTCCTGCGCCTGTGCCCAGTCGCCGACCTGCTCGGCCAGGCGCACCCAGGTGTTGTCGTCCAGAGGGGACATCTCGGCGGTCGGTTCGGTCATCGGCACGGGCATCGGGGACAAGGCCTTTGTGTCAGAATCATTGTGCCCGGTCGCCCCAGGTGACGACCCTCCGAAGGACACCCCATGAGCAGCGAACTGATCAAGCACATTTCTGACGCCTCGTTCGAGGCCGACGTCCTGCAATCCGACAAGCCGGTGCTGGTCGACTACTGGGCCGAGTGGTGTGGTCCCTGCAAGATGATTGCCCCCATCCTCGACGAGACCGCCAAGGAGTACGGCGAGCGTCTGCAGATTGCCAAGATGAACGTCGACGAGAACCGCGACATCCCCGCCAAGTTCGGCATTCGCGGCATTCCGACCTTGATGCTGTTCAAGGGCGGCCAACTGGCCGCGACCAAGGTCGGCGCGCTGAGCAAGGCGCAGCTGGCCCAGTTCCTCGACGGCAACCTCTGATCTCGCCTATACTTCGGGCCTGACGCGCCGGGCGCGTCTGCCGAGCGACACGTCGCCAGCGCAGACCACCCGACGCCCTGTCAGGCGCCGAACGGCCGCCGCCCCAGGAACAGGCAGCTCCTGCCTGCCGCCCTGCGGAACACGCGTTCAGGCCCCCCTTCCCCTCCCCGGTTCTTCTCTCCGCCGCGCGGTCCGGGATCCTCGTGATCCTTCCTCGTCGGCGATCGGCCAGCCCCGGCTCCTGCGGTGCTTCGCTGGCGACCACCCCAGGGTGAATCCATGCATCTTTCCGAACTGAAAGCCCTCCACGTCTCGGCCCTGATCGAGATGGGCGAGGCGCTCGAGATCGACAACGTCTCCCGCCTGCGCAAGCAGGAGCTGATGTTCGCCATCATGAAGAAGCGCGCCAAGGCAGGCGAGCAGGTCTTCGGTGATGGCGTCCTCGAAGTGCTGCCTGACGGCTTCGGCTTCCTGCGCTCGATCGACACCAGCTACATGGCGTCGACCGACGACATCTACCTGAGCCCCAGCCAGATCCGCCGCTTCAACCTGCACACCGGTGACATGATCGAGGGCGAGGTGCGGGTGCCCAAGGACGGCGAGCGCTACTTTGCCCTGGTGAAGGTCGACCGTGTGAACGGCCTGACGCCAGAGCAGAGCAAGCACAAGATCATGTTCGAGAACCTGACGCCGCTCTTCCCGAAAGAGCCGTTCAAGCTCGAGCGTGAGGCCTTCAAGGGTGAGGAGAACATCACCGGTCGCATCGTCGACCTGATCGCCCCGATCGGCAAAGGCCAGCGCGCCCTGCTGGTCGCGCAGCCGAAGACCGGCAAGACGATCATGATGAAGAACATCGCCCACGCGCTGGTGGCCAACCATCCCGAGATCCACCTGATCGTGCTGCTCGTCGACGAGCGCCCCGAGGAAGTGACCGAGATGGTGCGCACGGTGCGCGGCGAGGTCATCAGTTCCACCTTCGACGAGCCCGCAGCCCGCCATGTGCAGGTCGCCGAGATGGTGATCGAGCGCGCCAAGCGTCTGGTCGAAATGAGGAAGGACGTGGTGATCCTGCTCGACAGCATCACCCGCCTGGCCCGCGCCTACAACAACGTGCTGCCCAGCTCCGGCAAGGTGCTGACCGGCGGTGTCGATGCCAACGCGCTGCAGCGCCCCAAGCGCTTCTTCGGCGCAGCGCGCAATGTCGAGGAAGGTGGCTCGCTGACCATCATCGGCACCGCGCTGATCGACACCGGCTCGAAGATGGACGAGGTCATCTACGAGGAGTTCAAGGGCACCGGCAATTGCGAGATCCACCTGGATCGCCGCATGGCCGAGAAGCGGGTCTACCCGTCGATCCTGATCAACAAGTCGGGCACCCGCCGCGAAGAGCTGCTGCTCAAGCCCGAGATCATGCAGAAGACCTGGATCCTGCGCAAACTGCTCTACAACATGGACGAGATCGAGGCGATGGAGTTCGTCCTCGACAAGATGAAGGCGTCGAAGAACAACCTCGATTTCTTCGACATGATGCGGCGCGGCGGCTGAGACCTGCGCTATAATCCTTGGTTTTCCGCTGTCGGAAAGTGCGGATACACGAAAGTGCGACTGGCATGGGGCCAGACGTGGCTCCCGGCTCACCAGCGAAGAGAGAATGGCCATGAAAGACGGCATCCACCCGAATTACCGCGACGTCTGTTTCGTCGACCTGTCCAACGGCTTCAAGTTCGTGACGCGTTCCTGCGCCCCGACCAAGGAAAGCATCAAGATGGACGACGGCCGCGAACTGCCGCTGTTCAAGCTGGAGACCACCAGCGAGTCGCATCCCTTCTACACCGGCCAGCAAAAGAGCGTGGATACGCTGGGCGGCCGTGTCGAGAAGTTCCGCAACAAGTTCGCCCGCGTCGGCATCAAGAAGTAATCGCTTCTTCCCGGCCTGCACGCGTGCAGCGAAGAAGGCAGCCTCGGCTGCCTTTTTTCTTGCCTGGTGCATCATCGCCCCCGTGAACCTGCCCACTCCTGCCCTGGTCACACAGCGCGCCGCGCAGCGCCTGCCGCGCCTGCCGTTGCTGCTGCTGTGCGCGGCCTATGTGCTGCCGGGCGTGTTCGGCCGCGACCCCTGGCGCAATGCCGACCTGTCGGCCTTCAGCATCATGCTGGGCATGGCCGAAGGTCGCTTGTCCTGGCTGGCGCCGACGCCGGTGGCGGGCACGGCCGACGCCGCGCTTCTGCCGCACTGGCTGGGGGCCCTGGCCATCCAGGCATTGGGGGAGTGGATGGGGCCGGCACTCGCCGCGCGCCTACCCTTTGCCCTGCTGCTGGCCGCCACCCTGGCCCTGGTCTGGTACGCCACCTACTACCTGGCACGGACCGATGCGGCCCAGCCGGTGGCCTTTGCCTTTGGCGGCGAAGCCGAGCCGCGCGACTACGCACGCGCGCTGGCCGACGGCGCCCTGCTGGCACTGATCGCCTGCCTCGGCCTGCTGCAACTGGGCCATGAGACCACGCCCGAACTGGCCCAGCTGAGTGAGGTGGCGCTGCTGCTCTTCGCCCTGGCCGTGGCCACCTCGCGCCCACTGCTGGGTCGGGTGCTGGCACCGCTGGCGCTGGTCGCACTGGCGACCAGCGGTGCCCCCGCGATCGCCACCTTGATGGGCGTGGTCGCCCTGGTCACCAGTGCCCGCAGCCGATTTGACGGCGTGCGTGCGCTGCTGCCCTGGCTGGCGCTGGGGGCGGCCGCATCGGCCGCGCTGGCCCTGATGCTGCACACCTGGCACTGGCGCATCCAGTGGCCGGACAGCCTGGTCGACCTGTGGGCGCTGGTGCGTCTGCCGGGCTGGTTCCTGTGGCCTGCCTGGCCCCTGGCACTGTGGACGCTGTGGCGCTGGCGGCTGCATCTGCAGTCGCGTCATATCGCCGTGCCCTTGGGCTGTTCACTGGTGGCACTGCTGGCCATGGCCTCGATGGATGCCAACGACCGCGTGCTCCTGCTGGCGCTGCCAGGGGTGTCCGTGCTGGCCGCCTTCGCCCTGCCCACACTGGAGCGCAGCACCAGCGCGGCGATCGACTGGTTCTCGGTCTTCTTCTTCACCGGCGCCGCCGTGGTGGGCTGGGTGGTCTACACCTCGATGCACTGGGGCGTGCCTGCCAAGCCATTGGCCAACATCCAGCGCCTGGCGCCGGGCTTCGTGCCGCAATTCTCATGGCTGGCGCTGCTGGCCGCGGTGCTGGGCACGCTGGCCTGGCTGTGGCTGGTGCGCTGGCGCACGGCGCGTCACCGCGATCCCCTCTGGAAGAGCCTGGTGCTGCCGGCCAGCGGCGTCGCACTGGCATGGCTGCTGTCGATGACCCTGTGGCTGCCGGCGCTCGACTACGCACGCAGTCTGCGCCCTCTGGTGCAGCAGATCACGGCGGTCGTCCCAGCCGACGAATGCCTGCTCGCGCCGGGCCTGGGCCGCACCCAGGTCGCAGCCCTGGAGGTGTTCGGAGGCTACCGCGTCGACAGCCGAACGGATGGCCCCTGCGCGGCGATGATCCTGCAATCCCGCCGACCCGGTGCTGCGCCGGACATCGTGGGTTGGCGTCTGGTCGCCACGTTGCGTCGGCCGACCGATCGCCAGGAGCGGACTTGGATCCTGCGGCGCGAGCAGTGATGCTCAGGCCGTGGCCGAGCTCAACACGCTGGCTGCACGAACCCGCGACGGCGGCAAGCGCAGCGTGAAACACGAGCCCTGCCCCACGGTGCTCTCGATCAGCAGTTCGCCGCCATGGCGCTGGGCCACGTGCTTCACGATCGCCAATCCCAGGCCGGTGCCGCCCGTGTCGCGCGAGCGGCTGCCATCCACGCGGTAGAAGCGCTCGGCCAGCCGCGGCAGATGCTCGGGCGCGATGCCCGGGCCGGTGTCCGTCACGCACAGCTCGCCAGAGCCGTCGTCGGCACGGCGGGCCTGGATGCGGATGCGCCCGCCCTCCGGCGTGTAGCGCACGGCGTTGAAGGCCAGGTTGCCCAGTGCGCTGGCCAGCTCGGTCTCCTGTCCTGCCACCGCTTCCAGCGCCGAGGTATCGACTTCCAGCTGGTGGCGCCCGGCTGACAATGCGCGCATCTCCTGTTCCACCGACTGGGTCAGGCGCGCCATGGGCAGCCATTGATCCGCCGGCGGGCGGGCGCTGCCCTCCAGCCGGGCCAGCGTGAGCAGATCACCCACCAGAGCCTGCATGCGCTGCGCCTGCTGCCCCATCAGACCCAGCACCCGCTGGCGTTCGACCTCGGTGAGCGGCAGCGTGGACATGGTCTCGACGAAGCCGGCAAGCACGGTCAGTGGCGTGCGGATCTCATGTGACACATTGGCCACGAAGTCGCGCTTGGTGGCGTCCACGCGTTCGCGTTCAGTGATGTCCTGCGTCAGCAGCAGGCGCTTGCCCTGACCGTAGGGCCGCACCAGCACCGCCAGCAGACCCTTGCCCTGCGCGCCCGGGATCTGCACCGGCTGGTCGAACTGGCGCGCCTGCAGGTGCGCCACGAAGGCCGGCGCACGCACCAGGTGCGTGACATGCTGCAGCCGGTCGCGCTTGGGATCGAGCCCCAGATGGGCTGCCGCCATCTGATTCATCCACTCGATCTGATCGGCCGCGTCGAGCAGCAGCACACCATTGGGCGATGCGTCGATCGCCTCGAGCATCTGCGCCAATTGCTCGCGTTCTGTGGCCAGCGCGCGCTCGCGCAGACGCAGGGCCCGCTCAACCCGCACGCCGGCCTCGCCCCAGAAGCCGACCAGCGCCGGAGCGCCCTCGTGCATTTCGCCGCTGAGCCAGGTCAGCAGGCGGCCACCCCGCCAGCCATCGAGCAGCGCCACCAGGGCGGCCGAAAGACCAGCACCCAGCATGGCGCCCACACGGCCATGGCCCCAGAGCTCGCCCAACCAGCAACCGACACCAGCCCCCAGCGCCGCACACAGCAGCGCCACCGCGGTGCGTGGCAGCAACCAGAACATGGAGACGAACGACCCTCAGGCTGCGGGCAGCGCCACCTGTCGCGTCATGCGATACCCGGCGCCCCGAACGGTCTCGATCATCTGCGAGCACTGCGCCGGTTGCAATGCCTCGCGCAGGCGTTTGACGTGCACATCGACCGTACGCTCCTCGATGAACACATGGTCGCCCCAGACCCGGTCCAGCAACTGCGCCCGACTGTGCACGCGCTCAGGATGGGTCATGAAGAAGTGCAGCAGGCGGAACTCGGTGGGCCCCAGCTTCAGCTCCACCCCGGCGCGCGCGACACGGCGTGTCGCCGGGTCCAGCACCAGGCCGGCCATCTCGACCGCACTGTCCAGGGCCTCCGGCAGGCGCCGGCGCAGCAGGGCGCGGATGCGGGCCAGCAGTTCCTGGGTGGAGAAGGGCTTGGTCAGGTAGTCGTCGGCACCGGCGTCCAGCCCGGCCACCTTGTCGGTCTCCTCGGCCCGCGCAGTCAGCATGATGATCGGCAGGGCGCGCGTGCGCTCGTCGGCGCGCCAGCGGCGCGCCAGCGCCACGCCGGACTGTCCGGGCAGCATCCAGTCGAGCAGGACCAGGTCGGGCAACACGGCATCGACCGCCGCCTGCGCCTGCTCGGCGGTCTCGGCCAGCGTGACCTCGAAGCCGGCGTGGCGCAAGTTCAGCGCAATCAACTCGGCAATCGCGGTCTCGTCCTCGACGACCAGGATCATGGGCATGGGGGCGCTCCTCAGTTGCGCTGCAAGGCCACCGACGCCACCGTCTCAACCGGGTTGTGGCGCACATCGGTGCCCTTGACGATGTAGATGATCTGCTCGGCCAGGTTCTTGGCATGGTCGCCCACGCGCTCAATCGCCTTGGCGACAAAGACCAGATCGATGCTGGCCGAGATGGTGCGCGGATCTTCCATCATGTAGGTGATCAGCTTGCGCATCAGGCCGTCAAACTCCTGGTCGATCTGGTTGTCCTGCTTGATGACCTCCAGGGCCTGCACCGTATCCAGTCGGGCAAAGGCGTCCAGCGCCTTGCGCAGCGAGGCCACCGCCAGCTCCGACTCGAACGACACATCGCTGACCGGCAGCTTGATGCGGCTGAAGACGCCAGTGTTGATCAGGCGTTGCACGGTGCGGGCGATGCGCGCCGCCTCGTCGCCGACGCGCTCGAGGTTGCCGATGGTCTTGCTGATCGCGATCAGCAGGCGCAGGTCGCGCGCGGTGGGCTGGCGGCGGGCGATGATGGCCGACAGGTCGGCATCGATCTCGACCTCCAGCTGGTTCACCCGCTCTTCCATCTTCAGGACCTGGGTGGCGGTCTCGGCGCTGTAGTGGACCAGAGCGTAGATGGCCTGAGCCACCTGAGCCTCGACCAGGCCGCCCATTTCCAGCACTCGGGTGGAGACGCCGCTCAGCTCGGCGTCGAACTGGGTCGACAGATGCTTGTCATTCATGGCTGTGGCTCCTGCAGGCTCAACCGAAACGGCCGGTGATGTAGTCCTCGGTCTCGCGCTTGGTGGGCTTCATGAAGAGCTCGCGCGTCGGGCCGAACTCGACCAGGTCACCCAGGTACATGTAGGCGGTGTAGTCGGACACACGCGCTGCCTGCTGCATGTTGTGGGTGACGATGACCACCGTGTAGTCATCGCGCAGCTCGTGAATCAGTTCCTCGACCTTGCCGGTGCTGATCGGGTCCAGGGCTGAGCAGGGTTCGTCCAGCAGCAGCACCTCGGGCTTGATCGCGATGCCGCGTGCAATGCACAGACGTTGCTGCTGTCCGCCCGACAGGCCGGCGCCGCTTTGGCCCAGCTTGTCCTTGACCTCGGTCCACAGTGCGGCCTTCTTCAGCGCCCATTCGACGCGCTCGTCCATCTCGACGCGCGACAGGTTCTCGAACAGGCGCACACCGAAGGCGATGTTGTCGTAGATCGACATCGGGAAGGGCGTAGGCTTCTGGAACACCATGCCCACCTTGGCGCGGATCAGCGACACGTCCAGACGCTTGTCCAGCACGTTCTCGCCATCCACCAGGATCTCGCCGGTAGCACGTTGCTCGGGATAGAGCTCGTACATGCGGTTGAAGGTACGCAGCAGCGTGGACTTGCCGCAGCCCGAGGGGCCGATGAAGGCGGTGACCTTCTTCTCGGGCAGGTCCAGGTTGATGTGCTTGAGCGCGTGGAAGCTGCCGTAGTAGAAGTTCAGGTCACGCACTGTGATCTTGGCCTTCTCGGTCACGGGCAGATTGACTTTGGCGTCCATGGTGATGGGCTCCAGGTGTTCAGTGTTTGTTGCGCAGGAAGACCCGCGCCAGGATGTTCAGCGCCAGCACGCCCAACGTGATCAGGAACACGCCGGCCCAGGCCAGCTGCTGCCAGTTCTCGTAGGGGCTCATCGCGAACTTGAAGATCGTCACCGGCAGGCTGGCCATCGGTTCGGACAGGCTGCTGGTCCAGAACTGGTTGGACAGCGCGGTGAAGAGCAGCGGTGCGGTCTCGCCCGAGATGCGGGCGATGGCCAGCAGCACACCGGTCATCACACCGGCGCGCACGCTCTTGAGCGTGATCGAGCTGATCACCTTCCACTTGGGCGTGCCCAGCGCGTAGGCGGCCTCACGCATCGCGTGCGGCACCAGGTTCAGCATGTTCTCTGTCTGGCGAATGACCACCGGAATGACGATCAGCGCCAGCGCCAGCACGCCGGCCCATCCCGAGAAAGTCTTCATCCGAGCCACCACCGTGGCGTAGATGAACAGACCGATGACGATGGACGGTGCCGACAACAGGATGTCGTTGATGAACTGGGTGGTGCGCCCCAGCCAGCTGCGCTGGCCGTACTCGGCCAGGTAGATGCCGGCCATCACACCGATGGGCGTGCCCAGCAGCGTGGCCAGCGTCACCATCAGCAATGAGCCAAAGATCGCATTGGCCAGGCCACCCACCGCCTCTTGCGGCGGCGGCGTCATCTCGGTGAAGACCTGCATCGACAGGCCATCCCAGCCCAGACGCACGGTCTCGTAGAGGATCCACATCAGCCAGAACACGCCGAAGGCCATGGCCGCCAGCGACAGGGCCAGCGCGATCGTGTTGGTGCGGCCGCGGCGCTTGTGCTTGGCCTGGCGGGCGGGGTCGAGGGATGTCAGGCTGCTCATGAACGGCTCCCTTCACCCTTGCGCAGTTGAGCCAGCAGCAGCTTGGACAGCGCCAGCACGACGAAGGTGATGAAGAACAGGATCAGGCCCAGGTAGATCAGCGACGCCTGGTGCAAGCCTTCACCGGCCTCGGCGAACTCGTTGGCCAAGGCTGAGGTGATGCTGTTGGCCGCCTCGAAGAGCGACAGCGAATCCAGCTGGTTCATGTTGCCGATCACGAATGTGACGGCCATGGTCTCGCCCAGCGCCCGGCCCAGTCCCAGCATGATGCCGCCGACCACGCCGGCCTTGGTGTAGGGCAGCACGATGTTCCAGACCACCTCCCAGGTGGTGGAACCCAGCCCGTAGGCCGACTCCTTGAGCATCGGCGGCGTGACTTCGAAGACATCGCGCATCACCGCGGCGATGTACGGGATCACCATGATCGCCAGGATGATGCCGGCCGACAGCAGGCCGATACCCACCGGCGGGCCAGAAACCAGGGCGCCCAGCACGGGCGTGCCCTTGAAGGCAGCCTGCAGGGGCTGCTGAACGTAGGTCGCCAGCAGCGGGCCGAAGACCATCAGGCCCCACATGCCGTAGACGATGGACGGCACGGCCGCCAGCAATTCGATCGCGGTGCCCAGCGGTCGCTTGAGCCATTGCGGCGACAGCTCGGTCAGGAACAGCGCGATGCCGAAGCTCACCGGCACGGCAATGACCAGCGCGATGATGGACGTCATCAGCGTGCCATAGATCATCACCAGACCGCCGAAGCGCTCAGCCGCCGGGTCCCATTCACTGGTCCAAAGAAAGGACAGGCCATACTCGCGGATGGCCGGCATGGCGCCGATCAACAGCGAGACCAGGATGCCAATCAGCAGTATCAGAGTCAGCCAGGCGGCCGAATGAGCCGCCAGCGAGAAAAGCCGGTCGGCCCAGGGGGCGCGGACCGAGGCGGGACGCGGACCGCCAGTGGGCGTGCTTCGATCCATGGGGGGGGCGCCAAAGGCGTCAGGGCTGGCGGGGAGTGTAGCGCTCACGAGCAGTCTCCAATGCGAGGGGGCCGCCGAGGGTCGGCGGCCCCCTCAGCGCGATCACTTGATCGCGATGGCCTTGCCGGAGCCGTCCTTGATCTGGCTCCACTGAACGTCGCGCACCAGTTGCTTGACGACGTCAGGCAGCGGCACGTAGTCCAGATCGTCGGCCGCCTTGTCGCCGTTCTGGTAGGTCCAGTCAAAGAACTTCAGCACCTGAGCAGCAATCTCGGGCTTGGCCTGGGACTTGTGCATCAGGATATAGGTCGGGTTGGTGATCGGCCAGGCATCCTTGCCAGGCTGTTCGGTGGTGATCTGGTAGAAGGACTTCTTCCAGTCAGCACCAGCCGCTGCGGCCTTGAAGGCCGAATCGCTCGGGTGCACGAACTGGCCGTCGCGGTTCTTCATGACCGTGTAGGTCATCTTGTTCTGCTTGACATAGGCGTATTCGAGATAGCCGATCGAGTTCGGAAGGCGCTGCACATAAGCAGCCACACCCTCGTTGCCCTTGCCGCCGGCGCCAGTGGGCCAGTTGACGGCGGTGCCTTCGCCCACCTTGGCCTTCCACTCGGCATTGACCTTGGAGAGGTAATTGGTGAAGACGAAGGTCGTGCCCGAACCGTCAGCACGACGGACCACCGAAATCTCGCCATCCGGCAGCGACACGCCCGGGTTCAGCGCGGTGATGGCCGGGTCGTTCCACTTGGTGATCTTGCCGAGGAAGATGTCGCCCAGTACGGCGCCGGTCAGCTTCATCTGGCCAGGCTGCAGGCCCTTGATGTTGACCACCGGCACCACGCCACCGATCACGGTGGGAAACTGAACCATGCCGTCCGCTGCCAGATCCTCGTCCTTCAGGGGCATGTCGGAGGCGCCAAAGTCCACCGTCTTGGCCTTGATTTGCTTGATGCCGGCGCCCGAGCCGACCGACTGGTAGTTCACCCGTGCGCCGGTGGCCTTGTTGTAGGCATCGGCCCACTTGGCGTACAACGGCGCCGGAAACGTCGCACCAGCACCAGTCACGTCCTGGGCAGCCACGGCGCCGGACATGGCCAGCAGCGCACAGGTCAAAGAAGCACGAATCGTAGAAGTCAGCATGGGAAACCCTTTCCAGAGGTCACAGGCGCCGGCCTTGCCGGCTTGTTGACACTGTAGGGAGGGCGTGTGACAGAGTCGTGACACCACTGTCACAGACGCCCCATGGCGTCATCTGACCGTCACATATCCGTCATGACATCCAATTGCCCTCAGGTGGCTCGTGCAGCGGCTGCCAGCCGCTCAGCCGCCTGGCGGGCCACCGCAGCGTCGGCGGACTCGACCATGACCCGCAGCACCGGTTCGGTGCCTGAAGCCCGGATCAGCACCCGCCCGCCCTGGCCCAACCCTGAACGCACGGCTTCGGTCTCTGAGGCCAGATGGGCATTGGACTGCCAGTCCGAGCCTTCAGGCAGGCGCACGTTGATCATGGTCTGCGGAAACAACGGCGCATCGGCCAGCGACTCGCCCAGCGACTGCCCGCTGCGCTGCACCGCCTGTAGCACCTGCAGCGCGCTGACGATGCCATCGCCGGTACTGTGCCGGTCCAGCGCCAGCAGGTGGCCCGAGCCCTCGCCGCCAAGGACCCAGCCGCGCCGGGCCAGTTCCTCAAGCACATAGCGGTCTCCCACCTTGGCGCGCACCAATTCGATGCCCCGCCGGCGCAAGGCCACTTCCACACCCATGTTTGTCATCAGCGTGCCCACCACGCCGGGCACGGCCTCGCCCTGGGCCAGGCGGTCGAGCACCATGACATACAACAGTTCGTCACCGTTGAAGAGGCGACCCTGGCCATCCACCAGTTGCAGCCGGTCGGCATCGCCATCCAGCGCAATCCCGAAGTCGGCGCCGCGCGCCTGGACCTCGGCCTGCAGGGCCTGGGGGGCTGTGGCCCCCACACCGTCGTTGATATTGGTGCCGTTGGGCGAGACGCCGATGCTGACCACTTCGGCACCCAGTTCATGAAACACCGCCGGCGCCACATGGTAGGCCGCACCGTGGGCCGCATCGATCACCAGTTTCAAGCCGCGCAGCGACAGATCACCGCTCACCGTGGCCTTGCAGAACTCGACGTAGCGCCCCTCGGCATCGGCCACCCGACGTGCCTTGCCCAGGTGGGCCGAGTCCACCCACTGAGGCGGCTCGTCCAGCGCACGCTCCACCGCACGTTCCCAATCGTCTGGCAGCTTCTGCCCACGCGCCGAGAAGAACTTGATCCCGTTGTCCGGGTAAGGATTGTGCGAGGCGCTGATCACCACGCCCAGGTCCAGCCGGAGTGCACGGGTCAGGTAGGCCACACCCGGCGTAGGCAACGGCCCGGTCAGCAGGACATTGACGCCGGCCGACGCGAAGCCCGCCTCGAGCGCTGACTCCAGCATGTAGCCCGAGATCCGGGTGTCCTTGCCGATCAGCACGGTGCTGGGTCCGTGGGCATGCGCGGCCCGAAGCACTCGGCCGACCGCATGACCCAGGCGCAGCGCGAAATCAGCGGTGATCGGCGCCTGGCCGACCGTGCCCCGGATACCGTCGGTGCCAAAGTACTGCCGCGGCATGGCTCTCTCCTGCGTTGTTCTGAATGAAGACAGATTGTCAGCGGGCCATCGGGTCGCCCAGGCCCGCGGCACACCAGACCTTCAGCGCATCGACCGTGGCCGCCACATCGTGCACACGGACGATGCGCGCGCCCCGCGCGATCGAAGCCAGCGCTGCTGCCACGCTGGGCACCAGGCGCTCGCCCACTGCACGGCCGGTCAACTGACCCAGGGTCCCCTTGCGAGACCACCCGACCAGCAGCGGCGGGCCCAGTTCACACAATGCGGACTGGCCTTGCCACAAGGCCAGGTTGTGCTCCAGCGACTTGCCGAAACCGTAGCCCGGGTCCAGTGTGATGCGTGCATCGACGATGCCTGCAGCCCGAACTGCCTGAAGGCGTCCCGCCAGGAAGCCCCGGACTTCAGCCACCACATCGGTGTAGGCGGGCGCCTTCTGCATCGTTGCCGGCTGGCCTTGCATGTGCATCAGGCACAGGCCCACGCTGGCGTGCGCCGCCACGCGCTCCAGCGCGCCAGGCCATTGCAGCGCCCGCACGTCGTTGATGATGTCGGCGTCCAGCGACAGCACGGCATCCATCACTTCGGGGCGGCTGGTGTCCACCGAGACAGGCACACCCAGACGCACGGCCTGCCGCACCACCGGCACCACGCGAGCCAGTTCTTCCTCCAGGCTCGGCGGCGACGACCCGGGTCGGGTGGATTCGCCGCCGATGTCCAGGATGTCGGCGCCCTGAGCCAGCAGGCGCTCGCAGTGCGCCAGTGCGGCACGCTCGCTGCCGTGACTGCCACCATCCGAGAACGAATCGGGCGTGACATTGACAATGCCCATGACCTGAGGCCGGTCGAGGGCGATCTGGAATCGGGTGGTCTGCCAGAACATCGGCCAGGTCCCTGAGCTGCCGTTGGAAAGGCCCACGGGGCCGTGAGGGCCCCGTGGTGTTCAATGCGCCCGCTGCCGAGGGTCAGGCGGCGGCTGGCGCTCCATCGGCCTGGGCCGGCGGTGTGGGGCCATTGCCACCCTTGCTGGAGCTGGGGCTCCAGTCCTTGGGCGGGCGCGGCGGCTTGCCGTCCATGATGTCGTCGATCTGCTCGCTGTCGATGGTTTCCCACTCCAGCAGGGCCTTGGCCATCGCGTGCATCTTGTCCTGATGCTCCTCGATGTGGCGTCGGGCGATCGAGTACTGCTCGTCAATGATCTTGCGGATCTGCTGGTCCACCTTGCGCATGGTCTCTTCAGACATGTGCGTGGTCTTGGTGACCGATCGACCCAGGAAGACCTCGCCCTCGTTCTCGGCATAGACCATCGGACCCAGCTCGTCGGTCATGCCGTAGCGGGTGACCATGTCGCGGGCGATGGCGGTGGCACGCTCGAAGTCGTTGCTGGCGCCGGTGGTCATCTGGTTCATGAACACCTCTTCGGCGATGCGGCCGCCGAACAGCACCGAGATGGTCGAGAGCATGCGCTCCTTGTCCATGCTGTAGCGGTCGCCTTCGGGCAGTTGCATCGTCACACCCAGGGCGCGGCCGCGCGGAATGACGGTGACCTTGTGCACCGGGTCGGTCTTGGGCATCAGACGCGCCACCAGGGCGTGGCCAGCCTCGTGGTAGGCGGTGTTCTTGCGCTCTTCCTCGGGCATGACCATGGACTTGCGCTCGGGTCCCATCATGATCTTGTCCTTGGCGCGCTCGAAGTCGATCATCTCGACCACGCGGGCGTTGCGGCGAGCGGCAAACAGCGCCGACTCGTTGACCAGGTTGGCCAGATCAGCGCCCGAGAAGCCCGGCGTGCCACGCGCCAGGATGTCGGCCTTGACGTCCTGGCCGATCGGCACCTTGCGCATGTGCACGTTGAGGATCTGCTCGCGGCCGCGCACGTCGGGCAGCGTGACGTAGACCTGGCGGTCGAAGCGGCCCGGGCGCAGCAGCGCCGGGTCCAGGATGTCGGGCCGGTTGGTGGCCGCCATCACGATCACGCCCAGGTTGGTCTCGAAGCCGTCCATCTCGACCAGCATCTGGTTGAGGGTCTGCTCGCGCTCGTCGTTGCCGCCGCCCAGGCCGGCGCCACGGTGCCGGCCCACGGCGTCGATCTCGTCGACGAAGATGATGCAGGGCGCGCTCTTCTTGGCCTGCTCGAACATGTCGCGCACGCGGGCCGCACCCACGCCAACGAACATCTCGACGAAATCCGAGCCCGAGATGCTGAAGAACGGCACCTTGGCCTCGCCGGCAATCGCCTTGGCCAGCAGCGTCTTGCCGGTGCCCGGGGGGCCGACCAGCAGCACGCCGCGCGGGATGCGACCGCCCAGCTTCTGGAACTTCTGCGGGTCCTTCAGGAAGTCGACCAGTTCCTTCACCTCTTCCTTGGCCTCGTCACAGCCGGCGACATCGGCGAAGGTGGTGGAGTTGTTGGCCTCGTCGAGCATTCGGGCCTTGGACTTGCCGAAGCTGAACGCCCCACCCTTGCCGCCGCCCTGCATCTGGCGCATGAAGTAGATCCAGACGCCGATCAGCAGCAGCATCGGGCCCCAGGACAGCAGCAGGCTCTGCAGCAGCGAGGGCTCCTCGCGCGGGCGCACATCGAACTTGATGCCGTTGGCGATCAGGTCGCCGGTCAGGCCACGGTCGAGGTAGGTGCCGGTGGTGCGGATGCTGCGATCGTCGGTGGTCTTGGCCGAAATCTCGACACTGCCCGGCCCCTCCTGGATCGTCACGCTCTTGATGCGCTTGCTGCGCACCTCTTCGAGGAACTCGGAGTAGCTCAGCTGGCTGCCCGAGACTGCGGCCCGATCAAACTGCTTGAAGACGGTGAACAGCACCAGGGCGATCACTAGCCACACTGCAATTTTCGAGACCCATTGATTGTTCACCGCGGCTCCTTCTTGCCATCAGACACCGGCAACGGCCCTCCGCCGCCCGCGTCTTACCGCATATAGGGTCGATTCTACGCCCCACAAGTTCCCTGGCTGCGGGCGTGGACAGATGCGCCAGCCCGTGAAAACCGGGGTCAAGTGCCCGTTTTCAGGCCGATGCCCACCAGGAACGTCTCGGCCGACTTGTCGCGCGAGGACTTGGGCTTGAACGGCTTGACCACCCGGAAGCTCTCCTTGAAGAGTGCCACCAGGGGATCGTAGGCGCCGCCGTGGAAGACCTTGGCCACCAGGGCGCCCTGCGGCCTGAGGTGCTGGCGGCCGAAGTCCACCGCCAGTTCCACCAGGTGCTCGACCCGCGCGGCATCGGCGCTGGCCACGCCAGACAGGTTGGGTGCCATGTCCGAGACCACCAGGTCCACCGACCGGCCGGCCAGGGCCTCTTCAAGCTGCCGCAGCACGGATTCTTCGCGAAAATCGCCCTGGATGAACTGAACGCCGTCGATCGGCTCCATCTCCAGCAGGTCCAGTGCAATGATCGTCCCGTCGAGTTCACCACTGGCTGCGCCGCCGCTGCCAGCCACCTTGGGTGCGAAGCGCCGCCGCAGGTACTGACTCCAGGCGCCAGGAGCAGCACCCAGGTCCACCACCACCTGCCCAGGTCGCACCAGACCGAAGGCCTCATCGATCTCCTTGAGCTTGTAGGCCGCACGCGCGCGAAAGCCGTCCTTCTGCGCCTGGCGCACATAGGGATCGGTGACATGGTCGTGCAACCATGCCTTGTTCACCTTCTTGCTCTTGGTCTGGACTTTCATTGGTCTTGAACCCCGAGGGATAATGCCATGATGCCTGCGATTGAACTGACGCCCGCCCGCCGCAAGGAATTGCGCGGTGAGGCCCACCACCTCGACCCGGTCGTGATGATCGGTGCCGAGGGCCTGACCCCTGCCATCGTCAAGGAGACTGACGCTGCCCTGAAGGCCCACGGCCTGATCAAGGTGCGCGTGTTCTCGGACGACCGTGCCGGACGCGAGGCCGTGCTCAACCAACTGGCCGAGCAACTCCACGCGGCACCGGTCCAGCACATCGGCAAGCTGCTGGTGCTGTGGCGCCCGCTGCCTGAGAAATCCAAGGCCGAGCCCGAGGAGGCCAAGCGCGGCTCGCGTACCGTCAAGCTGGTGACATTCGCCCGCAAGGGCAGCCCGCGGCCGATCGTCAAGACAGTGACGGTGCATGGCAACGAACGCCTCACCGCCGGCGGCCAGATCAAGCGCGCCAAGAAGCGCGCCACCAGCGTCAAGAAGAAGGCCCAGAGTCAGTGAGCGGCAGGCGGGCTGCGCGCCACGCGAGCGCCGTCACCGCCAAGATCTTTACCGCGAACAGCCCGAAGCTGATGCCGTGCAAGGCGGCAAATCCCAGCACCGTGGGCTGGCCGGCCTTGGCCGCCGCGATCATCGGCTGCAGTCCGTAGTAGCCCAGCACCGTGCACAGCAGGGCCAGCAACGCCAGGCCCATTCCCGGCGTGAACTGGCTGCCCTGCCCGGCTTCGGCCGCTTCAGCCGCCGCCCGGCGCTCCAGCATCAGCATCAGGCCGCCCAGGCCGATGCTCAGCCAGGCTTCCTGGGCGAAGATGCGCGCCACCACGCGACCCGCGTCGGCCTGCACCAGCGTGGCAAAGGGCGCCGGCGTGGCGATCAGCGCGATGCACAGCAACGCGCCGGCCCACAGACCGGGCACGATGCGACGGGTCAGAGCGGCCGCGCGGATCACTCGTAGCGGACCGCGACGATCTCGTAGGAGCGCACGCCGCCCGGGGCCTGCACGTCGGCCACGTCGCCGGCTTCCTTGCCGATCAGCGCCCGGGCGATCGGCGAGCTGATCGAGATCAGGCCCAGCTTCAGGTCGGCCTCGTCATCGCCGACGATCTGGTAGGTCACGGCCTTGCCGCTTTCCTCGTCCTCCAGGTCAACCGTGGCGCCGAAGACCACCTTGCCGCCGGCGTCCAGGCTGGACGGGTCGATCACCTGGGCAGCCGAGAGCTTGCCCTCGATCTCGAGGATGCGGCCCTCGATGAAGCCCTGCTTGTCCTTGGCGGCGTCGTACTCGGCGTTCTCGGACAGGTCGCCCTGGGCGCGTGCCTCAGCGATGGCCTGCACCACCGCCGGGCGCTCGACGTGTTTGAGGCGATGCAGTTCTTCCTTCAGCTTCTCGGCGCCGCGCTTGGTCAGGGGGATCGTGCTCATGTCTGGTGTGTTCAGGGGTCTCTACAAAGGCAAACCGCCGCCACGGCCCGAACGGGCGGTGGGCGGCGGCGGCGCAATGGGGCGAAGTGTAGTGCAGCCGGGCCGGTTCAGGCCAGCGACGCATGCAGTTCCTGCAGCGACAGCACGCCGATGTCGTCCTGGTGCTTCAGCGCCTCGGTGGCAGCCTCGCAGCCGGCCATCGTGGTGTAGTAGGTCACCCGGTTGGCCAGGGCCGCCGTACGGATGTACCGGCTGTCGGCAATGGCGGTGCGGGTTTCATCCACGGTGGTGAAGACCAGTTGCACCTCGCCGGCCTTGATCATGTCGGCGATGTGCGGCCGGCCATCCTTGACCTTGTTGACCACCTTGACCGGGATGCCGGCCTCGGCGATGGCCGCCGCCGTGCCCTTGGTGGCGGCCACATGAAAGCCCAGGTTCACCAGCTCCGAGGCCACCTTGACCGCGCGGTCTTTGTCGTTGTTCTTGACGGTGATGACCACCGTGCCCTTGGACGGCAGGCGGCTGCCGGCGCCCAACTGGCTCTTGAGCATGGCCTCGCCAAAGCTGTAAGCCACGCCCATCACCTCGCCGGTGGAGCGCATCTCGGGGCCGAGGATGGGGTCGACGCCCGGGAACTTGTTGAACGGGAAGACCGCCTCCTTGACGCTGAAGTACGGCGGGATGACCTCGTGCGGCGCACGGCCGCCCACCCCGGTCTGGTCCTTGAGCAACTGGCCGGCCATGCAGCGCGCGGCGATCTTGGCCAGCGGCTGGCCCGTGGCCTTGGAGACGAAGGGCACGGTGCGCGAGGCACGCGGGTTGACTTCCAGCACGTAGACCACGGCGTCGGCGCCGTCGCCCTGGATGGCGAACTGCACGTTCATCAGGCCCACCACCTTCAAGGCCTTGGCCATCTCGGCGGTCTGGCGGCGCAGCTCGTCCTGCAGCGCCTTGGGCAGCGAGTACGGCGGCAGCGAACAGGCCGAGTCGCCCGAGTGCACGCCGGCCTGCTCGATGTGCTCCATGATGCCGCCGATCATCACCGCGCCGGAGGCGTCGGCGATGCAGTCCACGTCCACCTCGATTGCGTCGTCCAGGAAGCGGTCGAGCAGCACCGGCGACTTCTCGGAGACGCGCACCGCCTCGCGCATGTAGCGCTCGAGGTCCTTGTCGCCGTGGACGATTTCCATCGCCCGGCCGCCCAGCACGTAGGACGGGCGCACCACCAGCGGGTAGCCAATCTCGTTGGCCAGACGCACCGCGTCTTCCTCGTTGCGGGCGGTGCGGTTGGGCGGCTGCTTCAGGCCCAGCGTGTGCAGCAGTTGCTGGAAGCGCTCGCGGTCCTCGGCGATGTCGATCGAATCGGGCGTGGTGCCGATGATGGGCACGCCAGCGCGCTCCAGATCGAGCGCCAGCTTCAGCGGCGTCTGGCCGCCGTACTGCACGATCACGCCCACCGGCTGCTCCTTGGCGACGATCTCCAGCACGTCCTCCAGGGTCACCGGCTCGAAGTACAGGCGGTCCGAGGTGTCGTAGTCGGTGGACACCGTCTCGGGGTTGCAGTTGACCATGATGGTCTCGTAGCCGTCCTCGCGCATCGCCAGTGCCGCGTGGACGCAGCAGTAGTCGAACTCGATGCCCTGGCCGATGCGGTTGGGACCACCGCCGAGCACCATGATCTTCTTCTTGCCCGTGGGCTCGGCCTCGCACTCCTCGTCGTAGGTGGAGTACATGTAGGCGGTCTGCGTGGCGAACTCGGCCGCGCAGGTGTCCACCCGCTTGTAGACCGGGCGCACGTTCAGCGCATGGCGCTTGGCGCGCACTTCGTGCTGGTTGGTGTTCAGCAGCTTGGCCAGGCGGCGGTCGGAGAAGCCCTTGCGCTTGAGGAAGACCAGCTCATCGCGCGACAGGCTCTCCAGCGTGCGAACCTTGACCGCCGTCTCGGCCTGGATGATCTGCTCGATCTGCGCCAGGAACCACGGATCGATCGCGGTTTCCTCGAAGATCTCCTGCAGGCTCATGCCGATGCGGAAGGCATCGGCGACAAACAGGATGCGCTCCGGGCCGGGTTCGCCAATCTCCTCGACGATCTCCTCCCGGTCGGTGCTGCGCTCGGTCAGGCCGTCAATGCCGGTCTCCAGGCCACGCAGGGCCTTCTGGAAGGACTCCTGGAAGGTGCGGCCCATGGCCATCACCTCGCCGACCGATTTCATCTGCGTGGTCAGGTGCGCATCGGCGGCCGGGAACTTCTCGAAGGCGAAGCGCGGGATCTTGGTGACCACGTAGTCGATCGAGGGCTCGAACGAGGCCGGCGTGGCGCCGCCGGTGATGTCGTTGCGCAGCTCATCGAGCGTGTAGCCCACCGCCAGCTTGGCTGCCACCTTGGCGATCGGGAAGCCCGTGGCCTTGGAGGCCAGCGCGGACGAGCGCGAGACGCGCGGGTTCATCTCGATGACGATCATCCGGCCGGTGTCCGGGTTGATCGAGAACTGGACGTTGGAGCCGCCGGTGTCGACGCCGATCTCGCGCAGGATGGCGATCGAGGCGTTGCGCAGCAGCTGGTATTCCTTGTCGGTCAGCGTCTGGGCCGGGGCCACGGTGATCGAGTCGCCGGTGTGGATGCCCATCGGGTCGAGGTTCTCGATCGAGCAGACGATGATGCAGTTGTCCGCCTTGTCGCGGACCACCTCCATCTCGAACTCCTTCCAGCCGATCAGCGACTCCTCGATCAGCAGCTCGTTGGTGGGGCTGAGGTCGATGCCGCGCTTGCAGATCTCCTCGAACTCCTCCGGGTTGTAGGCGATGCCGCCGCCAGTGCCGCCCAGCGTGAAGCTGGGGCGGATGACCATAGGGAAGCCCGAGCCGCCGATCTCGGCCTGGATGCTCTTCTGCACCGCCCAGGCCTCTTCCATGCTGTGCGCGATGCCCGACTTGGCCGAGCCCAGGCCGATCTTGGTCATCGCGTCCTTGAACTTCAGGCGGTCTTCGGCCTTCTCGATGGCGTGCTCGTTGGCACCGATCATCTCGACCTGGTACTTGTCGAGCACGCCGTGCTTGTGAAGGTCCAGCGCGCAGTTCAGCGCCGTCTGGCCGCCCATGGTGGGCAGGATGGCGTCCGGGCGCTCCTTGGCGATGATCTTCTCGACCACCTGCCAGGTGATCGGCTCGATGTAGGTGACATCGGCCGTGTCCGGGTCGGTCATGATGGTCGCCGGGTTGCTGTTGACCAGGATGACCTTGTAGCCCTCCTCACGCAGCGCCTTGCACGCCTGGGCGCCGGAATAGTCGAACTCGCAGGCCTGGCCGATGATGATCGGGCCGGCGCCGATGATGAGGATGCTCTGGAGGTCTGAACGCTTGGGCATGGTCTTGTCTTTATCTGAATCGGGCGGGCATCAGCCAAGGCTGGCCGTGGCGAGCTTGGCGCCAAAGCCGAGGAACAGGACGCCGACGCCCGAGGCGGCCGCACTGGCTGTGCGGCGGTGCGTAGCGAACGCGGCCGCCAGCCGCGTGCCGGCAAAGATCAGCACCGACAGGTAGACGGCGCTGCAGACCTGGGCGATCGCGCCCAGGCCCAGAAAGGTCAGCGCCGGCCACGGGTACGCAGGGTCGACGAACTGGATGAAGAAGGACACGAAGAACAGAATGGCCTTCGGGTTGAGCAGGCTGATCACCAACGCCTTGCGAAACGGCTGGCTGAGGTCCAGTCGGGACTCGTCCACCGGTGGCACCTCACCGCGCCAGCGACGCAGTGCACCCAGCAGGAGTTGGATGCCGACCCAGGCCAGGTAGCTGGCACCCACCACCTTGATGAGCAGGAATAGCGCCGGCACGGCCTTCAGCAGCGAGGCAGCCCCCAGTGCGGCCAGGGTCATCAGCACCGTGTCACCGACAAACACGCCGCAGGCAGCGGCATAGCCGGGCCGCACACCGCGGCGTGCGGCCACCGACAGCACGAACAGCGAGTTCGGGCCGGGCAGCAGCACGATCGCGATCGTGCCGAGCAGGTAGGTGCTGAGATCGGTGATGCCGAGCATGGGCGGGTCAGGCGCGGGTCTGGTCCATCAGCGCGGTGAAACGGTCGAACAGGTAGCCGATGTCATGCGGGCCGGGCGAGGCCTCCGGGTGACCCTGGAAGCAGAAGGCAGGCTTGTCGGTGCGGGCCAGGCCCTGCAGCGTGCCGTCGAACAGGCTGACGTGGGTGGCGCGCAGGTTGGCCGGCAGCGTCTTCTCGTCGACCGCGAAGCCGTGGTTCTGGCTGGTGATCGATACCCGGCCGCTGTCCAGGTCCTTGACCGGGTGGTTGGCACCATGGTGGCCGAACTTCATCTTGAAGGTCTTGGCACCCGAGGCCAGCGCCATGATCTGATGACCCAGGCAGATGCCGAAGGTTGGGATGCCGGTGTCGATCAGCTCGCGCGCGGCGGCGATGGCGTAGTCGCAAGGCTCGGGGTCGCCGGGGCCATTGGACAGGAAGATGCCGTCCGGCTGGCGCTTGAGCACCTCCGACGCCGGGGTCTTGGCCGGAACCACCGTCACCCGGCAGCCGCGCTCGGCCAGCATGCGCAAGATGTTGCGCTTGACGCCGAAGTCATAGGCCACCACGTGGTACTTCGCGTCCGCCAGCGTGCCGTAGCCCGGGCTGCCGTCCAAACGCGACAACTGCCACTCGGTCTCGGTCCAGGCATAGGCCTGATCGGCACTGACCACCTGGGCCAGGTCCTGGCCAGCCATGCTGGGCGCGGCCTTCGCCCGGGCTACGGCGTCGGCCACATCGGCGTCGCTGACCTGATGACCCACGGCAAAGGTGGCGATGCAGCCGCTCTGCGCGCCGGTGCTGCGCAGCACCCGGGTCAGGCGGCGGGTGTCGATGTCGGCGATCGCCACGGTGCCCTCGGCCTGGAGGTACTCGCCCAGGGTCTGGGTCTGGCGGAAGTTGGAGGTGCGGACCGGCAGGTCCTTGATGATCAGGCCAGCGGCATGGACCTTGGACGCCTCGACATCCTCTGGGTTGACGCCGTAGTTGCCGATGTGCGGATACGTCAGCGTGACGATCTGCCGGCAGTAGCTCGGGTCGGTGAGGATTTCCTGGTAGCCGGTGAGCGCGGTGTTGAACACCACTTCACCAACCGTGTGACCGGCCGCGCCGATCGAGGTGCCACGAAAGACCGTGCCGTCAGCAAGCGCGAGAAGGGCGGGAGCAAGGACGGGCAGCAAGGGGAACTCCGGTGTTGGCGCACCCAGCCCCTCGCCCGCCAGGCGGCCCCATCGGGTCACGCGTCGAGTGACGTTTCAAGGGGGCGCCATGGGCTCGGCAGGAAGATTCCGAAAACGTCGTTTCGCTGGGTGGCTTGTTTTGGGGTAAACCCGCTGATTATAGACCGAAAGATGCTCGATGCCGTCAGCGCCGCGTCGGAAAGACCCCATGAGCCGGCACCTCGTTCACCCTGGGAACTAGAATGCGCCGGCAGGGTCTCAGGCCCTGGGGTGAACAAGCACCCGCAACCCACAGTTTGGCAACCCTTCGGAGGTTCTTCAATGAACGACAGCCTGCAAACCTTCCCCGGCCTCTCGACCGGCTCGGGCTCGCTGGCCGCCCAGCGCAACCGTGTGCTGCGCAACACCTACTGGCTGCTGGCCCTGTCCATGGTGCCCACCGTGCTGGGCGCCTGGTTGGGTGTGAGCACCGGTGTGATGCAGGGCATGGGCGCGGGGATGTCCCTGGTCATCTTCCTGGTGGGCGCCTTCGGTCTGATGTTCGCGATCGAGCGGACCAAGCACTCGGCCGCCGGCGTTGGCTTCCTGCTGCTCTTCACGTTCTTCATGGGCGTGATGCTGTCGCGCCTGCTGGCCTTCGTGCTGGCCAAGGGCAATGGCCCGACGCTGGTGATGACGGCCTTCGGCGGCACCGCGCTCGTTTTCCTGGCCATGGCCACCCTGGCCAGCGTCATCAAGCGTGACCTGTCGGGGATGGGCAAGTTCCTGATGGTGGGTGCGCTGGTGATCTTCGCCGCCGGCATCATCAACGTGTTCCTGCAGTCGGGCGCGCTGTTTCTGACCGTCTCGGTGCTGTGCATCGGCCTGTTCTCGGCCTTCATGGTCTACGACATCAAGCGCATCATCGACGGCGGCGAAACCAACTATGTGTCTGCCACGCTGGCGATCTACCTGGACATCTACAACGTGTTCCAGAGCCTGCTGAGCCTGCTGGGCATCTTCGGCGGCGACGACTGATCGACCGCACACCGCACATTCCAAGGGGCCTGCGGGCCCCTTTTTCATGCCTGTCGCGCGGCACAATGCATCGCGCGACCCCGATCAACATCACCATGCCTGACTGGAACCAGCCCCTGAGCGACCTCCCCGACCACACCGACGTGCTGGTCGTGGGCAGCGGGCCTGCCGGCAGTGCGGCCGCGCGTGTGCTGGCCCAGTGCAAGCGCTCGGTGGTGCTGATCGATGCGCAGGCATTCCCGCGCGACAAGACCTGCGGCGACGGTCTGGTGCCCGACACCCACGCCGCGCTGCGCCGCCTGGGAGTGATCGACGAGGTGCTGGCCCGAGCCCGACCCGCGCAGGCAGCACGCTGCGTGGCACCCAATGGCCGCCATGTGGATGTCGCCGGCGAACTGGCGGTACTGCCGCGGCGCGAACTGGACGCGCTGCTGTGCCACGCGGCGGTGCAGGCCGGCGCGCAGCATGTGGCTCCGGCCCGCTTCGTGGCGCCACTGCGCAAAGACTGCGGCCGGGTCACCGGTGCCCTGCTGGAGCATGGTGGCCAGCAGCGGACCATCCAGGCCAGTTGGCTGGTTCTGGCCAGCGGCGCCGGCACCACGCCATTGAGCGCCGCCGAACTGTGCCAGCGCAAGTCGCCCAGTTGCATGGCGATCCGCGGCTATGTGCGGCATGCCGATCCGGGGATGGCGGCTGAAGTGGGCGGTCTGCGCTTCGTGTGGCATCCCAGGTTGCGCGATGGCTACGGCTGGATCTTCGAGGGCCCCGACCACACCTACAACCTGGGCACCGGCGTGCTGGTGGGCCAGATCGACGAGGATCTCGGCAAGGCGCCACGCAACCTGCGGCGCATGTTCGAGGACTTCCTGTCGGTCGACCCGGTGGCCGCCCGATTGGTGAAGGAAGGCGAGATGGTGGGCGAGCTCAAAGGCGCGCCACTGCGCTGCGACCTCGAAGGGGCCATCTGGGCCGCACCGGGGGTGCTGGTGGCCGGCGATGCGGTGGGCGCCACCTACTCGTTCTCGGGCGAGGGCATCGGCAAGGCGATGGAGACTGGCATCGCCGCAGCCGACGCGCTGGTCGCCCACCGCGGCGACGACACCGCCATCGAGGCCGCCTACCGCGCCAGCCTGCAGGCATTGAAGCCGCGCTTCGAGATGTACCGTCAGGCGGCCAGTTTCAACAGCCACCCCTGGCTGCTCAATGTGATGGTCTGGCGTGCCCGGCACAGTCCGCGCATCCTGGCCAAGCTCAGCGACATCCTCAATGAGCGCCGCATGCCGGGCAGCCTGCTGACCTGGCGCGGCGTGCGCAGCATGTTGCTGCCCTGAGCAGCGCGCTCAGCGCTCGAACACGGCGATGCTCTCGACGTGCGCGGTGTGCGGGAACATGTTCACTGCACCCGCTGCGACGCATCGATAGCCCGCCACGTGCACCAGCAGCCCGGCGTCACGGGCCAGCGTGGACGGATTGCAGCTGACGTAGACGATGCGTCGCGGCGGTGTCCAGCCCTCACGGGGCGTCTGCTGCAGATCGCCCAGGGCCTTGACCAGCGCGAAGGCACCTTCGCGCGGCGGATCCACCAGCCAGCGCTCGGCGACACCCCAGGACAGCAGATCGTCGGAGGTCAGCTCGAACAGATTGCGCGCCTCGAAGGCGGTCTTGTGCGCCAGTCCGTTGCGCTGCGCGTTCTGGCGCGAACGCTCGACCAGGGTCTCGCTGCCCTCGATGCCCAGCACTGATCGTGCACGGGTGGCCATGGGCAGGGTGAAGTTGCCCAGGCCGCAGAACCAGTCGATCACGCGTTCGTTGGCTTGCGCGTCGAGCAGGCGAAGCGCGCGCCCGACCAGCACGGTGTTGATCTGGTGGTTGACCTGGGTGAAGTCGGTCGGCTTGAACGGCATCGTCACGCCGAACTCGGGCAGCGTGTAGGCCAGTTCGGGCCCACCGTCGTCCAGCAGGTGCACCGTGTCCGGGCCCTTGGGCTGCAGCCACCACTGAACGCCCTGTGCGGCCGCGAAGTCGCGCAGGCGCTGGCGATCGGCGTCAGACAGCGGCGCCAGGTGGCGCAGCACCAGGGCCGTCACCTGATCCCCCACGGCCAGCTCGATCTGCGGCAGCGTGTCGCGTGCGTCCATCGAGCCCACCAGTGCGCGCAGCGGCAGCAACATCGCGCTGATGCGCGCCGGCAGCACAGGGCACTCGCGCATGTCGGCCACATAGCGCGATTTGCGCTCGTGAAAGCCCACCAGCACCGTCTCCTTGCGCGCCACATAGCGCACCGACAGGCGCGCGCGCAGCCGGTAGCCCCAGGTCGGTCCCTCGATGGGACGCAGCACGCGCTCGGGCTTGACCTTGCCCAGGTGGGCCAGGTTGTCCTCCAGCACGCGCTGCTTGATCGCGACCTGAGCGCTGGCATGCAGGTGCTGCATCTTGCAACCGCCACAGGCGCCTGCATGCAGGCCGAAATGCGGACAGCCGGGCTCCACGCGCTGTGCGCTCTCGCTGCGCAGCTCGCGCAGGCTGGCCTGCTCCCAGTTGTTCTTGCGCCGGCCCACAGTGACCAGGGCCTCCTCGCCAGGCAGCGCACCTTCGATGAAGACCACCTTGCCTTCGGCGTTGCGGGCCACACCCTGCGCCTCGATATCGAGCGCATCAATGCGCAGCCATTCGTCCTGTGCTGTCATGGTCGGGATTATCGGTGGGCTGATCACGCGACAAGGCCGCCCGCAGGCGGCCTTGTGCACCACAGCCGCTGGCTCAGCGGGAGGGCAGCAGGCAGCAGCGAAGGGGAGCTGCGGCTGTCGCAACCCCACCTGCGAGTGTGGAGCTCTGGGGCTGCAGTGCACGCCGGATGCGCCGGCCTGCGGGCCCTGCAGGGAGGCCATGGGCATTGGTGAGGCGGGTTGGTGGGGCTTGGGATGCGTGTTTAAATGTTTTGGAAATCTGGCCACTTCGCAGCAGGGGCTGCGTGCCGCTGGCAGCATGCGCTGCCGTGGCCCTTGCTGTGCTGGGCCCCCAGCGCGCCAGCACTGCTGCCTTCCCACAGCATTCTTGAGCTGTGGGGAGCGTGCTGGCTGGCGACTTTCTGGTGCCCAATTGGGTCTCAGGGGGGACGGCCAGCGGCAGCACTGCCTGCAGGGAGGCAGTGTGACCAGCACCAAAGCGCCGTGCCTGCCATCTCCTTTCTGCACAGCGCGCACAGCACCCGCCCAAGGCAGCACTCCCCGCGCTGAACCTTGCGCCATAAACCATGCGAGGCATGTTTTTTTGAACGGCAAGGTCAGCTGTGTGATGCCGTTTTCACTAACTGCTCAAGGCAGTTGCGTTACAGCACCCGGCTGCGGGCGGGCGCTGATGCTGTGCGCCCGCGCGGCGCGCTCCACGCTGGCCTGGGCTACTGCCCGGGGCATCAAGCGCTGGTTCGGGAGGACCAGAGCGCCATGCTGCGAATCGGCTCGCATTGGGGCAGCATGGGCGGGAGTGCAGACCAGGCCCCTCCCTTTCCCTGCTGCCCCAGCCACGGCACTTTTTTGTAGGCCAAGTGGCAGCATGGCTCTCTGGGTCTTGCCATCCGGCCCTTTGTGCCCCCGGGCAGTAGCCGCAGCTGGCCAGCAGCGCACCGCGCGGGCGCCCAGCAACGACAACTGCAGGCCCAGCGCTCAAAGGCCCTGCCTCCACCTTTTCTCCAGCTCAGCAGCTACCCTCAACACCTCCCACAATGCCCTGCTTTCGGTTGCATTCTGCTCGCAGGCAAGGAGACGCACCCCGCCGCTGGCACCGGCACCTACAGCAACACCAACTACGCCTACGTCGTCCGCTGGGACAACACCGGCTCGGTCACCATCCAGAGCCCCGTCACCGATTCCCGGGACCTCGACGGGGATGGCTCGAGGACCGACCAGATCGCCCGCTCGTCGGCCACGTCGTTCTCGGTCGGCAGCTCCGCCTCGCTCGATTCCTTCAAGCTGGTCAAGGGCCAGCTGGACTCGGACTGGAGCCGCTACCCGGCCTCGGGCCGGACCAGCCCGGGCGGCACCGCCGACTACCGTCTCGTGGTGATGAACCCCGGCAACGTCACCCTCACCAACGTCGCGATCGTCGACATCCTGCCCGCGCTCAACGACACGGGCGTCGTCGACCTCAGCCCGCGACTCTCCCAGTGGACGCCCTTCCTCGCGGCTCCCGTGACGGCTCCCCCCGGGGTCACGGTCTACTACAGCACCTCCCCCAACCCGCGGCGCGATGACATGGGCGACCCCGATCCGTTCCCGTCCGGGGCGTCGAGCCCGGACTGGTCGGCCATCCCGCCCTCGGACATCACCACCGTGCGGTCCCTCCGCTTCGATTTCGGGACCCGGACCATCGCCCCGCTCGACCAGTTCGACCTCACCTGGCCAATGCGCGTCCCGGTCGACGCGCCGACCAACGAGGAGATCGCCTGGAACTCGTTCGGCGTCGTGGCCCGGCGGGTCGACAACGGCCTCCTCCTGCTGCCCACCGAGCCCATCAAGGTCGGGATCTCCGTCGAACCCATCAAGCCGGCCGCCTACGGCAACCTCGTCTGGCTGGACACCGACCGCGACGGCCTCCAGGACGCGGGCGAGCCCGGTCTCGACGGCGTGCGCGTCGAGATCTACCGGGATGACGGCGATGGGATCTCCAACCCGGACACCGATGACTTCGTCGGGTTCACGCTGAGCAGCGGCGGCGGCCAGTACCTGTCGTCGTTCCTGCCCGCGGGGGACTACTACGGGGTCTTCTTCCGGCCCCCCACCTACCTGGCGACCGGCACCGACGTGGGCGTGGACGGCGAGGAATTGAGAAGAATTGAATTGTCTGCGGAATTTTTTTCGCGGTAGTGGCGTAAAATGGCTGATTAACGCACTAGAACTGTTCCACCTTTCGACAAGGGAGTGACGTGATGACTTTGCAATCGATCGT
>JAFLDI010000070.1 GCA_017302485.1 Burkholderiales bacterium
CCTGATGCCTGACGATCAGCGCCTTGATTTCGTCGCGGCGCAGGTTGACGGGCAGATTATCGGCAAATTCCGGTCGGGGTAGCCGCGCGCGCCGGGCGGCAAGACAGCGCACCTGCTGGAGTGCGCCGACCTGGACCTGTTGGCGCTGGACAGCGACCCGGCCCGCCTGGCCCGGGTGGATGACACGCTGCGCCGCCTGCGCCTGGTGGCGCGCACCCGCGCGGCGGATGCACGCCGGCCCGCCGCCTGGTGGGACGGCCAGCCCTTCGAGGCCATCGTGCTGGATGCGCCCTGTAGCGGCTCGGGGGTGGTGCGCCGGCACCCCGACATCCGCTGGCTGCGCCGCCCCGAGGACATCGCAGCGCTGGCCGCGGTGCAGGCCGAACTGCTCAATGCCCTGTGGCCGCTGCTGGCACCGGGCGGGCGCCTGCTGTACGCCACCTGCTCGATCTTCCGGGCCGAAGGAGATGCCCAGATTGACGCATTCTTGCAACGCCACGGGCCCGGTGGCGCCCACCTGGAAGGCCTATCGCCCGGCCATCTGCTGCCGCTGTCCGACAATTGGGGCACCGTGACCGAGGCCTCGCCGGCCGACGGTTTCTACTACGCCTTGTTGTCGAAGCCGCACGCGCCCTGACCGGTTGCGACGGCGCCCGCCTCCGAATCCGCGCCTGTGTCCATCCTTGCGGCTCCACCGGTCCTCGTCCTGCTGTCCTGGCTGAGGCGCGTTGCGCACCGGGCCGGGCGTGGTGCGTTGCTGGCCCTGGGGCTGCTGCTGGCACTGCGCGTTGCCCTGGCCCAGGCGGTGGACCTGCCGGTTTTCGACATTGCCCGCCAGGACGGTGGGCTGGTGCTCGACTTCCAGGCACGTCCGGTGCTGAGCAAGGCCGTTGAAGAGGCCATGCAGAAAGGCGTGCCGCTGTATTTTGTGGCCCAGGCCACTGTGCTGCGGCCACGCTGGTACTGGCGTGACGAGCGCGTGGCCCGTGCCACCCGTACCTGGCGCCTGTCCTACCAGCCACTGACCGGCCAGTGGCGCGTCAGCCTGGGGGGACTGGGTCAGACCGTGGCCAGTGCGGCCGAGGCGTTGGCCATTGTCTCGCGCGCCAGCGGCTGGCGCATTGCCGAGCCCGGCGAGATCGAGCCCGGCGAGCGCTACCAGGTGGAGTTCAGCTTCCGTCTGGACAACACCCAGCTGCCGCGGCCGATGCAACTGGACCTGGCCGCACAGGCCGATTGGCGACTGTCGGTGGAGCGCAGCGTGCGCCTCGAGTGAGCAGCGCCCGCCCAAGCCGCCCATGAAGCATTCCACCCGCTGGGGCATCGCGCTGCTGCTGACGGCCAGCCTGGGCCTGGTACTGGCCTTCGTGCTGTCGCTGCTGGCCCAGGGCCCCACACGCTACGAGCGCCACTTCGTCTGGCTGTTCTGGATCAACGTGGCCGCTGCCGCGCTGCTGGTGGTGGTGCTGGCGGTCACCGCCACCCGGCTGGCGTTGCGCATGCGTTCGGGCAAGTTCGGCAGCCGCTTGCTGCTCAAGCTGGCCGCCATCTTTGCGCTGGTGGGCGTGCTCCCCGGCGGCCTGATCTACACGGTGAGCTACCAGTTCGTCTCGCGCAGCATCGAAGCCTGGTTCGACACCCGGGTGGACGAGGCCCTGCGCGCCGGCCTGTCCCTGGGCAAGGGCACGCTGGAGGCCCTGTCCGCCGACCTGAGCACCAAGACCCGGCTGGCAGCCGAGCGTCTGTCCGAGTCACGCCGGCTGCCCGACGGGCTGGCGCTGGAGCATCTGCGCGAACAGCTCGGCGTGCAGGAGGCCGCACTGATCGGCGCCGCCGGCCAGGTGCTGGTGGCGGCCGGGCCGGGTGTGGACATCTCGCCCGAGCGGCCCGCGCCTGGTCTGCTGCGCCAGGCCCGCCAGCAGTCCTCGGCCAGCCTGATCGAGGGACTGGAGGAGGAGGATCCTGCCAACGCCGGCCGCGCCCGCATCCGCGCAATGGCCCTGGTGCCCAGCGCCAGCCTGACCCTGGTCGGCGACGAGGAGCGCTTCCTGATGGTGGTGCAGCCGCTGCCCGAGGTGCTCACCCGCAATGCCCTGGCCGTGCAGGCCGCCTACCGCGAGTACCAGGCACGCAGCCTGGCCCGCGAAGGCCTGCGCCGCATGTACATCGGTACGCTGACGCTGGCCATGGTGCTGGCGGTGTTCGGTGCGGTGCTGCTGGCGGTGCTGCTGGGCAACCAGATCGCCCGTCCGCTGCTGCTGCTGGCCGAGGGCATGCGTCAGGTGGCCGCCGGGGACCTGGGCGCCAAGCCGGTGTTTGCCTCGCGCGATGAGCTGGGCGGACTGACGCGCAACTTCGCCGCCATGACCGAGCAGTTGGGCAGTGCGCGCGAGCAGGCCCAGCGCAGCCTGCGCCAGCTCGAGAACGCCCGCACCCGGCTGCAGACCATCCTCGACAACCTGACCGCCGGCGTCATCGTCTTCGACCGCGATGGGCGCATCGACACCGTCAACCCGGGCGCCACCCGCATCCTGCGGGCGCCCGTCTCGGCCGGCGTGGGCCGCACGCTGGCCGAGGTGCCCGGTCTGGCCGCGCTGGCGGCGGCGGTCGACCAGCGCTTCAGCCAGCACCACCACAGCCCGGAAGAGGGCGAGCGCGACCAGTGGCAGGACGCTTTCGAGCTGCCGGTGGGCGACTCGGGTGCCACGCTCACGCTGCTGGTGCGTGGCGCGTTGCTGCCGCCCGGGCCGGCCCGCCTGATCGTCTTCGACGACATCACCGAGGTGGTCTCGGCGCAGCGCGCCGCCGCCTGGAGCGAGGTGGCCCGGCGATTGGCCCACGAGATCAAGAACCCGCTCACTCCCATCCAGCTCAGCGCCGAGCGCTTGCAGCACAAGCTCGAAGCCAAGCTCGACGAGCCCGACCAGGCCATGCTGGCGCGCTCGGTGGCCACCATCGTCAACCAGGTGCAGGCCATGAAGCAACTGGTCAACGAGTTCCGCGACTACGCGCGACTGCCCTCGGCCAACATGCAGCCGCTGGACCTGAACGCGCTGGTGGCCGAGGTGCTGGCACTCTACGGCAACGAGCAGGACCAGGGCCGTCTGCAGGCCCAGTGCGACCGTGCGCTGCCGCCCATCCAGGGCGACGCCACGCAGCTGCGCCAGGTGGTGCACAACCTGGTGCAGAACGCCCTGGACGCCGTGGCTGACCGCGAAGGCGCCCGGGTGGTGGTCAGCACCGACCAGCCGCCGCAGGACCCGGGTCGACCGGCCATCGTGCGCCTGCGCGTGACCGACAATGGCCCCGGATTCGCCGACAAGGTGCTCAAGCGCGCGTTCGAGCCCTACATGACCACCAAGACCAAGGGCACCGGATTGGGGCTGGCGGTGGTCAAGAAGATCGCCGAGGAGCATGCTGCGCGTGTGCGCATCGTCAACCTCGCCGGCCCAGGCGACGGTGCCGCGCCGGCGGGCGCCCAGGTTTCGTTATCATTTTCAAGTTTGACGGACGTTGGCGCCACGGCGGCGACGTCCGACCGGCCCGCGACAAGGCCCTGACCCCGGCCGAAAGACCGCGCAGCGCAACCCACCCATGGCAACCATTCTTGTAGTCGACGACGAAATGGGCATTCGTGCCCTGTTGTCGGAAATCCTCACGGACGAAGGTCACTCGATTGAACTGGCCGAGAACGCCGTACAGGCCCGCGCCGCGCGCGATCGCATGCGTCCGGATCTGGTGCTGCTCGACATCTGGATGCCCGATGTCGACGGCATCACCCTGCTCAAGGAGTGGGGCGCCACCGGCCTGCTCAACATGCCGGTGATCATGATGAGCGGCCATGGCACCATCGACACCGCTGTCGAGGCGACCAAGTACGGCGCCATCGCCTTCCTGGAAAAGCCCATCACCCTGGCCAAGCTGCTGCGCGCGGTGGAGCAGGGCCTGGCCCGCGCCCCGGCGCGCGCCCCAGGCGCCGTGCCCGTGACAGCGGCAGCCTCCATCGGCGGCCCGATCCGCGGCGTGCTGGCCGAGCCCGCCCTGACCGTCGAAGCGGCCATGACCGGCGGCATGGGCCTGCCGGTGATGCAGGTTGATCTGGGCCCGCAGGCCGAGCAGAGCTTCGACCTCGACCGCCCGCTGCGCGAGGCCCGCGACGCTTTCGAGAAGAGCTACTTCGAGTTCCACCTGGCGCGCGAGAACGGCAGCATGACCCGCGTGGCCGAGAAGACCGGCCTGGAACGCACCCACCTCTACCGCAAGCTCAAGCAGCTGGGCGTGGACCTGTCGCGCAACAAGCGCGGCAATGGCGCCTGAAGCGCGTGCTATACTGCTGGACTTCGCTGATCAGGCCGACCGGCCGGTGACGCGCAAGCCAAGGCCTGGTAGCTCAGTTGGTAGAGCAGCGGATTGAAAATCCGCGTGTCGGTGGTTCGATTCCGCCCCAGGCCACCAAAAATTCCTAAAGAAATCAACGGGTTGCGTTTCACGACGCAGCCCGTTTTTCTTTGCCTGTCAACGAAGTGTCAACCGGCACAACGGGTTCAGGTTCTTGGCTTCCTGCAGGTGCTCGGGCGACAGCAACAAAGCGCAGCGACTGGCGCGACGGGTGCACGGCCAGGCCGGGTTCAACGCTGCAGCGGTTGCTGGGCGCCGGGAGTTCTTCAGCGCATGGTTGTTCGCTACTTGTAACAGTGCAATCCTGCGCCTTGACAGGCTATTTGCCGTGTGTTGACACGACATGCTCGTCTCGACTACACTGCGAGCGTTCGCCGGACTCCTATCTATCCGAGGTCGGCGGGCACCTGCCCCCTCTTTAGGGGGCTTATCTATTTCTGGGGAGGCAAAAAGATGAATCGATTCGTTGTGATGGTCGATGCTGGCTACCTTCTTCGCCAGTCGATAGAGATCGTCAGTCATAGGGCGAGCACATCTCGCGCCGACTTGGAAATCAGCGATCCCGCAGGCCTAATAAGAGTCTTGCTGGACAAGTCCAGCGCTACTCTGGACTTGTCTGGGAAGGAGCTGCTTCGGGTCTACTGGTACGACGGCGTCATGGCTAACGGCTTCACGCCGCAGCAGCGCTCGCTAGTCAATGTCGATGACGTCCAGTTCCGAGCGGGCACGATCAACGGACGGGGGCAGCAGAAGGGCGTTGACTCCCTGATCGTCACTGACTTGATCGAGTTGACATCCCATCACGCCATCTGCGATGCGGTGCTTGTGACCGGCGATAGTGACTTGGCTGTCGGGATTGAAGTCGCTCAAAAGCGCGGTGTTCGTATCGCTGTACTTGGGGTGGAAGACCTGGCTGCAGGTGTTGCACATCACCAAAGCTTTGAGATCACGAGTCGTGCCGATCGTGTCGGCATGCTTGGGCAGACGGAGCTGGCTCAGGTCCTTCGGTTTGCACCTGTGCAGCAAGCTCCGGTGCCACCCGCCGTCGGCGTACCTACCGGTTCTGCGCCGGCTGCAGCCGGTACAGCAGCACCGCCCCTTGACCGTTCGCGAATAGAGGTGGCTGTTAGGGCATTCATCAGTCAGCAAGCGACGCCTCTGACTGGAGTGGTGGACCACACTACCAAGCGGATAGACGGGACGGTTGACCGGGCTTTGTTGCACCACGTCTTTACTGAGCTGGGTCATGGCCGGCTGACCGAGGCGGAAAAGGTGTACGCCAGACAGGTCTTCCGGTCAGCTGTTTGATGACCCTTGCCTGACGCCGTCAACCGGCTGTCAACGCCATAGGCGGCCAATGCGGGTGCGTTGCGTTCATGGTGCGTCTAAGTCGTTGATTTGCTGGGCAAAGCGGCGTCAATGCAGGGCTTTGGGACGGATTGAAAATCCGCGTGTCGGTGGTTCGATTCCGCCCCAGGCCACCAAGATATAGGCCACGTGCGGCAAGCACTTGGCGCCGCAGATGAGCCCGCCACCGAGCGGGCTTTTTTGCGCCCGCGGACGATTCCATCCGCGTGTCACTGCCTCCGGGCCCATGCTGGCCAGCCCTCTGGTGGCTTCCGGCCGTCGAACTGTCCGGCGCCTCCGTCTGGCCTGGGACTGTTGGCGCCGACCGAGCGCTGAGCCAGGTGAGAGACCTGCCCTGCTGCTTTTGCAGTCGCAGGGCGATGGAGTGATCACCATGGCCATGAAGGGCAGGATCCGGCGGTTGCACGGCCGGGGCAAGAAGAGCGAGCGCGAGATGGCGCGCTTGACAGGGCTGTCGCGCAACACGGTGGCCAAGTGTCCGCCCAGCGGGGCCCAGTCTCGGTGGGTGCCGCTGGGAACGAGGCGGATGACCAGTGCTTCATGTCCGCAATCCCAAACATAAACAGATGATTGACTGTGATTGCACACTTGACGTGCTGACGGCTTGACGCAAAAATGTCTGCAATCGCAGTCTCTAAATACTTTGAGACTGTGATTACACACATGAAGCGCAACGAACATCCCCTGATGACCCCAGAGCGCCTGGACGAGGCGCGCCAGCTCGGTGAGAAGCTGGCGCGCCTTCGCATGGCCCGCCGGATTCGGCAAGCCGACGCCGCCACGCGGGCTGGGCTCTCCCGCTCCACGGCCGTGCTGCTCGAGAAGGGGGACCTCAGCCGCACTCAGGCTCAAATCCTGCGCTACTTGGAGGCGATTGCCCCCGGCGTGAGCCTGCTGTCACTGCTCAGGGAAGACGACCCGTCGCTGCAAGCACTGGCTGCGCGCGAGACCACCCAGCGCGTCCGCACCTTGAGCAAGACCGAGCTGGAGCGGCTGGACTTCTGATGGCACGCAAGCAGTCCGAGGTCTACGTCTTCAGCCACATTGGGCAGGCCGATGGGCACCGGTTCGTGCCCTCGGGCATCCTGGGACTGACGGAGGCCGACGGCGCGAACGTTCAGAACCGCGAGCTGGCCAGTGAGTTCGCCTATGGCATCGGGTATCTCGACCGCAAAGAGTCCTTCGAGCTGGACCCGGTGAGCCTGGCGTTCGGAGACCGGCAGGGCATCAAGGGCAAGGTGCTCTTTCCGTTCAACGGGCTGGGGGAGTTCGGTGGCATTCGCGACGCCGCCCCCGACGCCTGGGGGCGCCGGGTCATCGAGGCGCGCCTGAAGGCGCCGGCCAACAGCCTGCTGGAGGTGCAGTACCTCCTGAATGCCGGGGGCGACCGGGTGGGTGCTCTGGACGTGCGGGAGGCGCGCACGAGCCCCGATTCCCCGTCCGCCAGTGACATGCACTCGTTGCAGTACGTGTTGCAGGCGGCAGAGGCTGTCGAGAATGGTGCACCCGTTCCGGCGAACCTCGAAAGCTTCCTGGGCGCCGGCCCCTCAGCGGGAGGCGCACGGCCCAAGGCCGCTGTGCGTGACGAGGCGGGCGCGCTCTGGATGGCCAAGTTTCCGGCCAAGGGCGACACCTTCGACGTGGCGCGAGCCGAAACCTGCACTTTGGAACTGGCCCGCCGCTGCGGCCTGACCGTGCCCGAGGTGCGCTACCTGGACCTGGGGGGGCGACCGGTCATGCTCATCCGCCGGTTCGACCGCTACTGGGTCCACGCGCACGAGCCCCTGCCGGACGGCGCTTTGCAGGACACCCGGCCTGGCGACGGTCGGCTGGAAGGGCGGCTGCCCTTTGTCAGCGGTCTCACGTTGGTGGCCTGCAGCGAACTCGAGTCGCCGGACAAGGCCTACGCGGACCTGGGCCGTGCCATTCGCCGCTACGTTCACCCGATGGCCGTGCGGGCCAACGCCGAGGAGCTGTTTGCGCGCATGGTGCTCAACATCTTCGTCACCAACGACGACGACCACCTGCGCAACCACGGCTTCGTGCGCGACCCGCGGCTGGATGGGTGGGTGCTCAGTCCGCTGTACGACGTCGTGCCGCGCCCCGTCCTGGCCAGCGAGCGCCGGCTCCACCTCGGGGTGGGCGAGCAGGGCAAGCTCGCCACCCTGGACAACGCCCTGAGCCACTACGCTGCCTTCGTGCCCGAGCGCCCGATGGCGGTGGGCATCATGCGCCGTATCTGGGGCGAGGTGCGGCAGTGGAAGACGTGCTTCGAGGAGCACGGCGCCAACGGCCAACTCATCGACCAGCTCACCCGTGCCTTCCGGGACCTCAGCGACATGGCCTCGCCAGAGCTCGAAGCCGACATCCGTAAGGGCACGCCGTAGAGGTCACATCGGTGGCGCAGGGCGCATGGGTCTGCAGACCGTCTGGCCCGCCTGCGCTGCCGTCTCCTCGCAAGCCGTCTCGGTGAACCGTCGCCCTACGAGGCAACGCTGCTTCATCCCCAGCATCTCGCAGACGGCCTCCTTCTCGAGGATATCGGTCTGCTGGAGCACAGGCGCGGCGGTGGCCGCCGAGGTCCGGCAACTGGCCCAGCGCAGCGCCGTGGCAGCCAAGGCGATCAAGTCGCTGACCGCAGAGTCGGTGGGCCAGATCGATGAGGGCGGACGGCAGGTGTCGCAGGCTGGCCTGGTGATCGACGAGATCGTCCAGCAGTTTGACACCGTGGCCACGCTGATCACGCAGATCTCCACCGCGGTGGCCGAACAGAGTTCGGGCATCGGCCAGGTCAATCAGGCGGTCAACGACATGGATCGCGTGACACGGCAGAACCCGGCCCTGGTCGAGCAAAGCGCCGCGGCCGCGCAAAGCCTGGCGAACCAGGCGCGCGTGCTGTCTGCCGGCGTGTCGACGGTCCGCCTGCAGGACGCCTGAGGCGGGTTCAGGGCACCGGTGGCGGTGTGACCACCACCGTGACGCAACTGCCACCGCCCGGCGCGTAGGTGTTGGTCTGGATCGAGTTGTCCTTCTGGGTGCGCGGGTTCAGGTCGGCGGCCTTGTCGCTGGGCTTGCCGGCCCGGCCGTGAGGGTCGTACATGTTGACGCACAGCTGCGGCGGGATCATCGCGCCGGCCGGGTAGGTGGCGCTGGCCGACCAGGCGCCGGTGATGCCGCTCTTGCCACCCATGTGGGCATTGCTGCAGGTGTCCGGACTGAAGGCCAGCTCACCCGAGTAGTAGGACCCCAGGTGGAAGTAGGTGCCGCCGGGAATGGCGATCGATCCGGCAAAGGACACCGGGCCGGTCGTGGTCACGCCATGTGCCTTGACCTGGGTGGCGCTGGGCAGCGTGAAGTTGGGCACCGGCGTCTGGCTGCTGCTGACGCCCCACCAGTCCACCGACCAGCCCACGCCATAGCGGCCGGTGCACCTCTGGCCCGCCCACCACCAGTTGCCCTGCAGGCTCACCGTGGTGGTGCCGTCGGTGTTGCGCTTGACCGTGGCGGTGGTGCCGCTGAGCGGATTGGCTGCGTCGGCCAGCGCGCCGCTGGCGGCACCAGCGACGGCCAGCCCGACCAGCGCAGCACGCAGGACGGACGCGAATGACGCTTGGATCATGGGGGGCTCCTCAGGGTGGAACGTGCCGGACCGGCATGGCCGGGCATGGGCGGGACGGTGGGCGAACGGCATTGGCGCAAACTGTTACCGAGTGTGTCGCTGCGCCGCGCTCGGGTCCGTACCCCGTACGTGGGGGGCAGGTGTCGGATGCTGCTGCACCGTGAGAAATGTCACGCCCGATCGGGGCAGGCCCGTGGCGTTTCGATGGCCAACGACAATCACGGCCCGATGCGCTCTCCGATCCACATCGTCGATGTCGACCGCCTGGCCACCTGGACCCGCTACCGGGCCGGGCTGTGCGACAGCTGCCAGGCCAACTGCTGCACCATGCCGGTCGAGGTGCGGCTGGCCGATCTGGTGCGACTGGGGCTGGTCGACCCCTTCGAGGCCGAGCACGAGGAGGTCCGCCTGATCGCCCGGCGCCTGCAGAAGGCGGGGCAGATCGAGCGCTACACGGCCAAGGCCGGCGTATTCACCCTGCCACGGCGGGCCAGCGGCGACTGCCGCTACCTGGATGCGGCGTCGCGCCGCTGCACGGTCTATGCGCAGCGGCCCGACACCTGCCGGCGGCACCCGCAGGTGGGGCCGCGGCCAGGGCATTGCCCCTATGGGGTCCGCACGGCGCGGGCCTGAGCCTCACTGCACCAGCATCACGGTGTGGGCCTGCGGCGGGTTCTGCGCCGCGCCCTGGATCGACACCACGATGTAGTAGGTGTTCAGGCTGAAGTCCATGGCCGGCGCCGCCACCGAGGTGTTGGCCACCGCCGCCGACGCCGGGCTGACGACATTGGCGATCATGCCCCCCACGATGATCTCCGCGCTGCCGCCGCCGATGTCGATGATCAGCACCCGGCTGCGCGGATGCGGCCAGCGCAACTGCACGCCCAGGTGAATCAGGCGCGCCTCTTCCTGCCCGGAGACGATCTCCACGGGGGAACCGATGGCTTCGCTCGCACGGTCCAGGAACATCCGCTGGTTGCTCGCATCGCGCACCGCCGCCGTGGCCACCGCGCGCACGGCCTTGATGTCGTGCTTGCGGTAGCTCTGCGCCATCCGCGCCAGCACGCCGCACACCAGCGTCATCGCCTGTTCGGAGATCACACCCTGGCCAAATACGCTTTCGCCCAGGCGCGTCACCTGGCGGTCACTGGCAAGCGGGTTGAGGTTACCGTGCGAGTCGACATCGGCGGCCAGCATGCGCACCGAGTTGGAGCCGATGTCGATAGCGGCATATCGGGGCATATGGCTATAATACTGGCTTCCTTTCCATGCCCCTTCCCCCGCTGCAACCCAATCGCCACAAAGGCAAGCTCATCATCGTCGAAGGCATCGACGGTTCGGGCAAGTCGACGCAGCTCTCCCTGCTCGCGCAATACCTCCGCGCCCAAGGCAAGCCGGTCGCCTTCAGCGCCTGGAACTCCTCCCCGCTGGTGAAGGAAACCACCCGCCGCGGCAAGAAGAAGGAGATGTTCACGCCCACCACCTTCAGCCTCATCCACGCCACCGACTTCGCCGACCGGTACGAACGCCAGTTGCTCCCCCTGCTCAAGGCCGGATACCTCGTGTTGTGCGACCGCTATATTTTCACGGCCTTTGCCCGCGATGTGGTCCGCGGCTGCCGGCCGGAATGGGTGCGCGAAGTCTATGACTTCGCGGCGTTGCCCGACGTCACCTTCTTTTTCCGCGCCCACCTGGAAGTCTCCCTGTCGCGGATCCTCGACGGACGCCCCACCCTCAAGCATCACGAGGCAGGCATGGATCTCGGGCTCTCGAGCGATCCCTACGAGAGTTTCCGGATTTTTCAGGGCCGGATCTTTGAGCAATACCTCGCCATGAGCACGGAGTTCAATTTCGTGGTCATGGATGCCAATAAACAGATCGAAGTACAGCAGGGCCTGGTTCGCCAACAGGTCGCCTCGCGGCTGGATCTGAATCAGTTCAAGCTTTCCTGAACCCCGACAGTGCGGGGGCTTCAGGACTGCTGACCCAGCCAGAGCAACACCACAGGCACGACCATGCCCAATACCAGCGCAAGGCCCACGGGCCAGAGCGTGCGCTGAAAGCGGAATGCCAGATACACACCGAGCAATGTGGTGGCAATGATCGCGACGGACATCACCGCCACCAACCCCACGAACAGCTTCGGGGACGATCGCTTCTTGAACTCGTGTTCGGACGGATAGATCTGGTCGGTGTGAACCACGCGGAGTTTCTGGACCAACGACTCCGCTTCGCTGGGATCCTTCAGTCGATCGCGATTCTGTGTCTGATACCAGCCGCTCGCCACGAAGAAGAG
>JAFLDI010000071.1 GCA_017302485.1 Burkholderiales bacterium
TCAGGCGCGCTGGTCCGCCAGCGCCGACCGCGCCTGGACGGTCTGCCCGCGCAACAGGCGCTCGAAGTCGGCCGGCGAGACCGGCCGGCTGTACAGGTAGCCCTGGCCGAAATCACAGCCCATCTGTTGCAGCTCGAACTGCTGGGCCTCGGTCTCGATGCCCTCGGCCACCACCTTCAGTCCGAAGGCACTGGCCATGGCCAGGGTGGCCCCGACGATGGTGGCATCGCCGCCGTTGTCGGTCAGGCCGGACACGAAGCTGCGGTCGATCTTCAGCTTGGTCACCGGCAGCCGCTTCAGGTAGGACAGCGAGGACAGGCCGGTGCCGAAGTCATCGATCGCCACCTGCACGCCCTGGGCGCGCAGCCGCTCAAGCACGCCGAGTTGCCCATCGGCATGCTCCACCAGGCTGTGCTCGGTCAGCTCCAAGGTGATGTGCCGTGGATCAGCCTGGCTGTCGGCGATCGCCTGTTCAAACTGCTGCTGCAGCACGCCGCGGCGCAACTGCCGGGGCGAGACGTTCACCGCCAGCTCCAGCGCCCCCAGACCGCGGTCACGCCAGCGCACCCACTGGCGCGTGGCCTCCTGCAACACCCAGCCACCGATGTCGGCTATCAGGCCCGAGCGCTCGGCCACCGGAATGAAGTCGCCCGGCAACAGCCAGCCGCGCTGCGGGTGCTCCCACCGCACCAGAGCCTCGGCCCCGACGATGCGTCCGCCGGCCAGCTCGACGATCGGCTGGTAGTGCAGCCGCAGCTCGCCGCGCCGCAACGCTGCATGCAGGTCATTGGCTGTCTGCATCCATTGCTCGTTGCGCTCACGCAATCCAGGCTCGAAGACCACGACCTGGTTCTTGCCGCGCTGCTTGGCGGCGTACATGGCGATGTCCGAGGCCTGCAGCAGTTCGGCCACGTCCTGGGCATCGCCCGGGAAGCGTGCCACGCCGACACTGCCCGAGAGCTGCAGGTCGGGCGCCTCGGGCAAGGGCGGGATCGCCAAGGCCTCCAGCACCAGTTGCTGGTACGACACCGGACTGAGCTGTCCGTCAGGGCAGGGACTGACGACGACGAATTCGTCCCCGCCAAAGCGATAGGCCTGGCCCCCGGATGGCATGCGCTGCTGCAGGCGCTGTCCGACGCACGCCAGCACCTGGTCGCCAATGGCGTGGCCCAGCGTGTCGTTGATCAGCTTGAAATCGTCCAGATCGATCGTCACCACGGCAAAGGGTTTGAGCCTGTGCGCCGGCCCACGGACCAGCGCCTCCAGGTGGCTGGTCGCCGCATGGCGGTTGAACAGCTGTGTCACGGGGTCGCGGTGGGCGAGATCGTCCAGTCGCTGCTCCACCCGCGAGACATCGCGGCGCACCCCCAATGCGAACAGCCAGGCCATGGCCAATGCCACCGCGCCGACGGCCAGGGTGATACCGCCAAAGACCAGGCCCCGTCGCACCAGGCTGCTGGTGTCCACCTCCAGCGACAGGCTGGCCAGTGGCCGGCCTTCGAGCAGTACCGGGACGGCCACCTGGAGCCGCTCCGACAGGTCCAACCCCGGCCCGATGGACCGGCCGGCACCGGCCCGCTCGTAGCGGGCCAGCGGCCCTCCATCCACACTGGTCAGTTGGGCAGCGGTGATGGAGCTCACGCCCGCCAGCGAGCCCAGGGTCTCTCGGGTGGCCGCCTGGTCGCCGAAGGCCACCGCCGCGGTCAGGTTGGTGGCGACCAGCCGGGCCTGCTCCAGCGACTGCTGCACCAGCGCCTCACGGCTCAGCAGATAGGTGGCCAGATTCAGCGCCGCCCCGGCCACCAGCAGGGCCAGCGCAGCGGCCCACATGGCCAGCCGTGTCAGCCGCGCCGAGAGCATGCCGGGTCGCACGGTGTCGCTCATCCCTGCACCTGCCTGGCCAGCCGCAGGGCCTTGGAGCTGATCTGCAGTCCAGCAGCACGCGCCGCGGCCAGATCAACATCGAACACCATCCGCTCGCCCTGGCGTTCCAGGCGCAGCGTCCACGAGGCGCTGCCCTCGTCACCCATCAGCAGCAGGCCCGGCGCCACGGCGGCGGCGCGCAGAGCACCCTCCACCATCACAACTTGGCAGCCGACGGTGTCGCCGATCCTGCCGATGGCGCGCAGGCTGATCCGGGCCTGACGCACCGGTCGGTCCTGCAGGGTCTGCAGAGCTGACCACCAGCGGCCGGCCGGGTCGGCACACCATTGCAGGGGCGCCGCAGCCGGCCAGCCGGCCTCGCCCGGCCACTGCGTGAACAGCACCAGGTTGTAGGCGATGGCCACCTTCAGCGGCATCTCCTCGCTGCGCTCGCCCTGGGCCATGGCCGCAGGCAGGCCCAGGAGCCCGCCAAGGCCCAGCAGCAGACAGGCACGCCACCAGGTGCTCAAGGCAGGCGCTCCCAGGCCAGCTCGACCCAGAACTGCCGTCCCTCGCCCCGCACCAGCGGCTGGCGCAGCGCGTCCGGACCAGGGTCAAACCAACGGCGATCGGCGGCATTGCGCACGCCGAAGCTCAGGCGCCAGTCGCGCCGCTCGTTCTGCACGGACCAGGTGGCATTGATCAGCGCATGCCCGGGCGCATCGCCACGCCGCGAGCGTGCCAACGCCTCCAGCGCCAGCGTCGACGACGCCCCCAGTGACCACTGGGCCTGCGCCGCTGCGCTGAGGCGGGGAAAGCCGCCCGCACCGGGCCAGTCGGTGGCGCTGCGCAGCCGGCTCCAGCTCAGTTGGGTCCGGTAGCGGCTGGCGTCACGCGACCACTCCAGCTCACCCTCCAGGCCCTCGGTGCGCAGCTGGCCCATGTTGCGCACCTGGTAGCGCTGCTCCTGCGGCTTGTAGACCAGCACGGTCAACCCGTCGGCGCGATTGCGGTAGGCCGAGGCCGCGGCCCGCCAACGGCCCTCAGACCATTCCAGGCCCAGCTCGTCCGCCTGCACCGATTCCCCGTGCAGGTTGGGGTTGGCTTGCCAACTGCCCGGGCCGTCGCCGTGGTAGCGCCGCTCATACGCATTGGGCTCGCGAAAGGCGCGGCCATGCTGCAGGCGCCAGGTCCAGCCGGGCGCGGCGCGCCAGCTCAGCGCCACGCGCGGGCTGGCGTGCTGCTGCTGGTTCTCCCGATCCAGGCGCATCCCGGTCTGCAGGGTCCAGTGCTCGGACAGCGTCCAGTGGTCGTCGGCATAGAGGCCCAGACGCCAGCCGCGGGTCTGGTCATCCAGGTAGGTCCTCGGCTCGGGGGCCAGATCGGCGTTGCTCTGGCGCTGGGTCTGCTGACGCTGCCATTCGGCACCGATGACCGCGCGGTGGGCAGTGCCGAGCGGCAGCATCAACCGCCCCTCAAGCCCCCACCAGTTGCCGGCGGCCAGATCGCGGTTGAGGGTCACCGGCGGGAGGTCCATCACATAGTCGCCCAGGAAGCGGTAGCGGCCGGCAAAGCCGCGCAGCAGCACCTCGCCGCCCTGGCCCCAGCCTTCGCGGTGCTCCAGGTCGACCAGCAGGTTGCGGTCCACGTTGCGGTTGCGCGGGTCACCGAACACCGTGTCCAGCGAAGTGGGCACGGCCACCTGGCGCAAGGCGCCCAGCACCTGGACCCGCCAGCTCTCGTTCGCCCAGCGCGCCAGCCAGGTGTGGCGGGACATCCCTGCCCGCGTGGACGCCTGGCCGAACCAGGGCTCCTGGATGCGCTGGCCGTCGTCGTGCTCATGGCTGGCCGACAACAGCAGCCGGCCCTGGGCCAGGGACAGGTCGAGCCAGGCGCTGCTGTCGCGCTGGCCGTGGCCACCCAGCCGAAGACTCACGGCAGCCCGCCCGGTGGCGCTGGCCGTGCGGGTGACCACGTTGACCACGCCGAACAGGGCATTGGCGCCATAGACAGCCGATGCCGGCCCGGCAATGAACTCCACCCGCTCCACCAGCGACAGGTCCAGCGGGAACTCGCTGCCCAGCATCGCCTGGTCGTAGATGTTGTCGTTGATGCGACTGCCATCGACCAGCAGCAGCAGCCGGGTGTTGTAGTCACCACTGGAGGACATGCCACGCACCGCGGCAAAGCTGTAGGCGCCATCGCTGCTGATGTCCAGGCCGCGCACACTGCGCAGCACATCGGACAGGTGCCGCAGGCCCAGGGCCTGGATCTGCTCGCGGGTGATCACCGTCACCGCAGCCGGGCTGTCACTGCGGCGCCCGGCCAGACGGGAGGCCCCGCTGACTGGCATGTCCAGCAGCGCCTCCAGCGAGAGATCGGCCAATGCCTGCTGGGCAAGGGCCACTGCGGGCGCGCCGGCCAGCAGCAGCGTCAGGGCCAGGGCAACACGGGACATTGGACAAACCATGGGGCAGCGCAGCAGATCACGAGCGAAGGGACGTTCGTGGCTGATATCGACCGCAGGGACGCCCGCTTGAGAGGGATGGGCCCCCAGGGACGGCCCAGCCTTCTCTCAAGAGCCGCAGGTGAGCGCTCGCTCCTCCTCGATCAACCGCAACACACGGCGCTGCACCTTGCCGGTGGTGGTCATCGGCAGAGCGTCGATGAACTCGATCTCCTTGGGGTATTCGTAGGGCGCCAGCCGACCGCGCACGTGTTGCTGCAATTCGGCCACCAGGGCGCCGTTCCCCACTGCGCCGGGGGCCAGCACCACGAAGGCCTTGACCACGGCGCCACGCTCGGCATCGGGCTTGGGCACCACCGCAGCATTGGCCACCGCGGGGTGCCTGACCAGGCAGTTCTCGACCTCGCTGGGCCCGATGCGGTAGCCCGCGGCCTTGAACACATCGTCGCTGCGCCCCTGGTACCAGAGGTAGCCGTCTTCATCCATCACCGCGGTGTCGCCGGTGCGGCACCAGCTGCCGCCCATGTCACCGGTGAACTTGGCGCGGGTGGCGTCGTCGCGCTTCCAGTAGCCCAGGAAGAACACCGGATCGGACTGGCCGTGGACGTCACGCCGGTGCACCGCCACATCGCCTGGCGTGCCGCGCGGGCACTCCTGGCCGTCATCATCGATCACTGCAACGCGGTGACCTGGGTAGGCACGCCCCATGCTGCCGGGTCGTGCCGGCCAACCGTGGGCCGGGTGGCCATCGGTGCCCAGGGTCTGGCTGCAGTTGCCGACGATGTAGTTGATCTCGGTCTGGCCGAACATCTCGTTGACCGTGACCCCCAGCGCCTGCCGGCACCAGTGGAACACCGTGTCGCCAAGTGCCTCGCCGGCGCTCATGATCGCCCGCAGCCGCAATGGGAACTGCAGGCGCGGTTGCGGGCAGGCCTTCATCATGGCCTTCAGCGCCGTTGGGAACACGAAGGTGTTGGTGACACGGTGGCGGGCCATCAGGTCCAGCGCGCGCACCGGGTCGAAGCGCTCGGCGTTGGCCACGATGGGCATGGCGAAATACAGGCTGGGCAGCAGCGCGTCCATCAGGCCGCCGGTCCAGGCCCAGTCGGCCGGGCTCCAGAACACCGCATCGGCCGGCACCCCACCCGGCCCCAGGGCTCGCCGTGGCGGGCGACCGCAGCCGCTGCGCAGCAGGTTCTGGCTGCAGACGAAGCCGGGGAGGTTGCCGATCAATGCCCGGTGCGGGATCAGCGCGCCCTTGGGTGGGCCGGTGGTGCCGCTGGTGTAGATCAGCACCGCGGCGTCATCGGCGCGCGTCCGCACGGCCCTGAAGCCACCTGTCTCGGCGGCCAGCGCCGTCGTCCAGTCGATGTCCTCGCCGGCCGGCCCGTCAACGGCAATCAGGTGGCGCAGTGCCGGGCAGTCGCCGCGCACGGCGCGCAGCGCGGCCAGGGTCGAGCCGTCGGCCACCGCCACCACGGCCTCGCTGTCCTGCAGGCGGTAGAGCAGCGCCTCCGGGCCGAACAGTTGCGACAGCGGCATCGCCACCGCGCCAAGCTGGTAGATCGCGATGTGTGCCACCGCGGTCTCGACGCGCTGGGCCATCACCACCGCCACCCGGTCGCCACGCTTCACACCCAGCCGGCGCAGCAGACGTGAGAGCCGCCCGGCCTGCGCCTGCAGTTCGCCGAACCGGGTCAGGCGCGCCGCACGCCCTGGCACCTCGGTGCGCAGCGCCACCCGCTGCGGATGGCTGCGCGCCCAGCGCCCACAGCAGACTTCGGCCATGTTGAAGGTGTCGGGCACCTGCCAGACCAGGCCGCCATGCAGCGCGTGCCAGGCGTCAAGGGGATCAGTGAAGGTCGCAGACATGCCGCCAGCCTATCCGTCCGTCCGAACGACGGCCATCGGGAGCAGCCCGGTCGCCGCAGCCGCGGCGATTCCAGCTTGATCTCCATCAACTCCAAGGGAATCAGAGGGAACGATCGGAACGTCCTGCGCCGTCTGGTCGTCCACCGTGCTTGACCAGCCTGCGGGGCAGCGGAGATCATCGCGGCGCCGCCAAACCACCCATGGCCCTGTCGCTCCGATGAACGAGCCCGCTGCTCTGACCTGTCAATCGCCCGACCTGCCCTGGGTGGTGGCCATCGGCGCCTCCGCCGGTGGGCTGGAGGCCCTGCAGCAGTTCTTCGCCGCGCTGAGACACCCGACCGGTGCGGCCTTCGTGGTCATCCAGCACCTGGCGCCCGACCACAAGTCACTGATGGCCGAGCTGCTGGCCCGGCACACACCCTTGCCGGTGTGCACCGCGCAGGAGGGCATGGCCTTGCAGGCCGACCAGGTCTACCTGATGCCGCCGGGCGTGTCGATGTCGTTGGCGAAGGACACGCTGCACTTCGAGCCACGGCCCAGTCAGGGTCTGGCGCTGCCCATCGACCACTTTCTGCTGTCATTGACCCAGCACGCGCCTGAGCATGTGGTGGCGGTGGTGCTGTCGGGCTCGGGATCGGATGGCAGCGTCGGCGCCGACGCCCTGCGCCGCGCCGGCGGCTACGTGCTGGTGCAGTCGCCCGACAGCGCCAAGTTCGACAGCATGCCGCGCAGCGTGATGGCCAGCACCGCCGTCGACGCCAGCCTGCCCCCTGCGGGACTGGCCGAGCTGGCGCAGGAGATCGTGCGCGGCGAGTCGGCGCGCGTCGGACAGGGCGAAGTTCTCGGGTCGCGCCAGTTGCGACCGGCGCTGCAACGCATCTTTGACGCCGTGCGGGAGCACAGCCGCATCGACTTCAGCGTCTACAAGCTGCCGACCGTGATGCGGCGGCTGGAGCGTCGGCTGCTGGTCACGCGCACGACGGTCAGTGAGTACGCCGACCGACTGGATCAGTCCCCCGAGGAGTGCGAGCGCCTGCGCCGCGAGCTGCTGATCCCGGTCACCAGCTTTTTCCGCGACCCGGCCGCGTTCGAGGCGCTGTCGCGCCAGGTGCTCGAGCCCCTGCTGCAGGAGCGCCGTGGCCAGCCGGTGCGGCTGTGGTGCGCGGGTTGCGCCTCCGGTGAGGAGGCCTATTCGCTGGCCATGGCCGCGGTCGAGGCGGCCGAGCGGATGGGGGTCGCCGCATCGATCAAGGTCTTCGGCACCGACGTCGATCCCCAGGTGCTTGACATCGCAGCGCAGGGCCGTTTCCCGGCAGTCACCGCCGAGGTCCTGGGACCGGCGCGATTGGAGCGCTTCTTCGTGCGCCAGGGCGAGCTGTGGATGGTGCGGCCCGAGCTGCGCCAGATGGTGCTGTTTGCCCGCCACAACCTGTTGGACGACGCACCGTTCACTCGCATGGACCTGGTCTCGTGCCGCAACACGCTGATCTACTTCCAGACCGAAGCCCAGGAGCGCCTGCTGCGCCGGCTGCAGTACGCGCTGGTGCCTGGAGGCACGCTGTTCCTGGGTGCCAGCGAGTCGCTCGGCCCGATCCAGGCCGACTTTTCCACACTGGACGCCTCCCACAAGCTCTACCGCCTGGAGCGCCCGGTGGCCACGGCCTCGGCGCTGCGTGACGCATTTGCACGCAGCGCGAGCACGGTCCAGCCGCTTCATGCCGGCAAGCCGCCCCTGGGTTCGCGCAGCCTGATCGACCAGGGCCTGCACCAGCTGATGTCCAACTGGCTGCCGGCCAGCCTGCTGATCTCGTCGCAGCGCGAGCTGATCCATGCCTGGGGTCCGACGCGACGCTACCTGCGCATGCCCGAGGGCGATGGCTCGCTCGATGTCATGCGCCTGCTGCCCGAACGCCTCGGTCCGGTGGTGCTGCACCTGCAGCACCTCGTGCAAGCGGACCGGCAGGTGCACCGCTCGGCACCGCTGGAGCTTGAGATCGACGGCGTGACCCAGCGGCTGGTGCTGCACGCCCAGCCACTGGAAGCCAGCCACACGCGCGAGGGCGTTCTGGTATCGATCGAGGAGCTGCCGCCGCGGCCCGAGCCGGAGGCGGCCGAGACACTGCCGCTGGACGCCCTGAACACACTTGAGCAGGAACTGAGCGCCACCCGCCAAAGCCTGCAGTCGACGATCGAGGCGCTTGAGTCGTCCAACGAGGAACTCCAGTCCACCAACGAGGAGCTGATGTCCTCCAACGAGGAATTGCAGTCCACCAACGAGGAACTGCAATCGGTCAACGAGGAGCTCTACACCGTCAACGCCGAGTTCAATGCCAAGCTCGACGCGCTCAACGCCCTCAACGCCGACCTCGAGGGCATGGCCCAGGCCACTGGATTGGCCACCATCTTCGTCGACCAGACCCTGAACCTGGTGCGATTCACCCCCGAGGCGGCGATGCTGTTCCGTCTGCGCCCGAGCGACATCGGGCGCTCGATCGAGGATTTCAACTCCCTGCTCGATTACCCGAGCCTGGCCGCCGACCTGCGCCAGGCGCTGCTCCAGGACGCACCGATCGAACGCATGGTCGACGGCCCCCACGACACCCGCTTCATGGCCAGCATGGTGGGCTACTCGCACCGGCCAGGGCTGCCGAGGCGTGCTGTGGTCAGCTTCATCGACATCACCCGCGTGCGTGATGCCACGCTGCTGCAAGACCTGCTTGATTCGCTGCCAGAGCACATCGCCGTGCTTGACGCCCAGGGCACGATCCGCCGCGTCAACCGGGCCTGGAGCGACTTTGCGCGGGCCAATGGCGGCGAGCACACTCCCTCGGTGGCGGTCGGAGCCAACTACCTGGCAGCACTGGCGCGCTCAGATCATCCGTTGGCCCGCCAAACGCTGTCCGGCCTGCACGAGGTGATTGCCGGCCGACAACCCGAGTATCACCAGGTCTACGACTGCCACGGTCCCGCCGAGCAGCGCTGGTTCGCGATGTACGCGCGGCCCTACCCTGCCAAGGGCAGTGGTGTCGTGGTCAGCCATTTCCGGCTGCCGGGGCAGCCAAAGGGTACCAAGGCATGACGGCCCGCCCCGTGATGATCGACGCAGATCAGGACGGCTCGGTCCGCCGCTACCAGCGGGAACTGTCGCAGCACCTGGAGGAGCTGCGCGAGCAGCAGGCGGCGACCGAACAGGCCCTGGCCTGGTTCGCCAGCCTGTTCGAGGCCTTGCCGGTGCCGGTGCTGCTGCTCAGCGAGCTGGGCACGGTGGTCGAGGCCAATGGCTGTGCCGTGGACTACCTCGCGCTGTCCCGTCCGCTGCCGCGCGCGCCACTGATGCTGCGCCGACTGCTGAGCGGCCGCGACGCCGACCTGCGTTGGGTCGATGCGCTGGCGCGTGCCCGTACCGTGGGGGCCGCCACGCTGGACGAGCAGGCTCTGGCGCTGGCCGATGGCCAGGACCGCGTAGCCCGTATCGTGCTGCGCCGGGTCGACAACGCCGAGGCCTCGCAGCGCGGCGTGGCCCTGATCTGCTCGCTGATCGATCTCACCGATGCGGTCCAGGCACGCCAGGCGGAACTGGCCCGGCAGCAGGCCGAGGCGCGGCAGCGCGACATCGAAACACGCAGCCAAGCCCGCGCCCAGACCTTGTCCCGGGTCAGCCACGAGTTGCGCACGCCACTCAACGCCATCATGGGCTTTGCCCAACTGCTGATGGCCGACCTGGACCGCCTGCCCGCCGCCCATCGCCCCTACCTGGCCCACATCCGAACCGCGGGCGCCGACCTGCTCGGGCTGGTCGAGGAGGTCCTGGACATCAACCGTGCCGAGAGCGGCCAGATGAAACTCGACATGGTGGCCGTCAGGCTGCCCGACGAGGTTCATGCCGCGGTCGAGCTCAACCGCACAGAAGCCCAGGCCCTTGAGATCACCTTCGACACCGACCTGGGCGAGCCGCCCCGGGTGCGCGCCGACGCCCGTCGCGTGCGCGAGGTGCTCATCAACCTGCTGTCCAACGCCATCAAGTATGGCCGGCATGGCGGTCGGGTGCGCCTGCGCAGTGGCCATGACGAGCACCACGCCTGGATCGAGGTCGAGGACAACGGCATCGGCATCGCGCCTGAACTGCTGCCGCAACTGTTCGAGCCCTTCAACCGCCTCGGCTCGGAACGCAGCCGCATCAAGGGCCACGGCCTGGGCCTGAGCATCTGCAAGAGCTATGTCGAGCTCATGGGCGGACGGCTCAGCGTGCGCTCCACGCCGGGCCGCGGCAGTTGCTTCACGCTGGCGTTGCCGCGCTGGGACCGCGGTCGCGGTTGATCACCAGGACGCCAGGTCCTCGCCGCTGACGCGGCAGATCCGCCAATCGGGCAGCACGGTGGCGCCCATGCCCTGGTACATCGCGATCGCGCCCGCGTTCCAGTCCAGCACCGACCATTCGAATCGGCCGCAGCCTCGCTCTGCTGCCAGACGACCCACCGCTCGCAGCAGTGCCCGGCCGATGCCGCTGCGGCGATGCGCCGGCTGCACATACAGGTCCTCCAGGTACAGCCCCGGCCGGCAACGAAAGGTCGAGAAGTTGGTGAAGAACAGCGCGAAGCCCACCACGGCGCCGGCCACCTCGGCCACCAGACACTCGGCCACCGGCCGCTCGCCGAACAGGTTCGGGTGCAGGCGCTCGGGCGTGGTCTCGACCAGGTGCGAGAGCTGCTCGAATGCCGCCAGCTCCCGGATCAGACCGACGATCGCCGGGACATCGGCCGGCCCCGCTGCGCGGAGTAGGTGAGGTGCATCCATGGCGGCGATTCTGTCACCCGTGCGCCAGCAGTCCTGGCGCAGCCCCCCTACCATCGGGCCATGATTGAAGCCTACTCGCCGCGCCGCGCCGGCCGCTCACTGTTCGTGCCGCTGCGCGGGCTGGACTACCACCTCACTGTCTGGGGCGACGCCTCGCTGGCCACACCGGATCGGCCGGCCCTGCTGCTGTGCCACGGCTACATGGATGTCGGTGCGTCGTTCCAGTTCGTTGTCGATGCGCTCGATGCGCAGGAGGGGCCAGATCGGCTGGTGATGGCACTGGATTGGCGCGGCTATGGCCAGACCCGGGTGCCACCCACCGACCACTACTGGTTCCCGGACTACCTGGCCGACCTGGACGCGCTGCTGGATGGCCGCGTCGAAGGCCTGGACGCGCGCCAGCAGCCGATCGACCTGCTGGGCCACAGCATGGGCGGCAATGTGGTGATGCACTATGCCGGCGTGCGCCCGACACGCATCCGCCGCCTGGTCAACCTGGAAGGCTTCGGCCTGCCACGCAGCGAACCCGACGAGGCCCCGCGCCGCCTGGCCAGGTGGCTGGACGAGCTGGCCGAGGCCGCCCCGCTGCGCAGCTATGACAGCGCCGACGCGGAGATCGGAAGAG
>JAFLDI010000072.1 GCA_017302485.1 Burkholderiales bacterium
CTGGCGGCCGAATGGCCCACGGGTCACCCCGACCGCGCGCTGGCAGGCGCGGTGCGCGCACGCTGGCTTCAGGCCACAGGCCAGGACAAGGCTGCGGCGGCGGCCTGGGCCCGTCACAAGGCCGAGTACCAGGCACGCAGCGGCGCCCCGCTGCCGGAGCCCCTGGTCGTCGCCTTCTAGCGGGCGAATGGCAAGGAGCGCTCCACCGACGCCCCCTACGCCTGGGGGGGTGGGCGCTGTCCGGTCCGCCGCCCCCTTGCCGAATTGATGGGTAGGCCGGTCGACATCACGCCGGTCATCCACACCCACCCGACCATCGGAGCCCTGTCCATGAACCGCCATCTGCCCCTCTCCCTGGCTCGCCGTCCCGGCCTCTCGCTGATGCTGTGTGCCGCGCTGGCCGCGCTGGCCAGCGCGGCCGAAGCGCGTCGCCCCTCGGCCCAACCCGCCCTGCAGGGCGAGATCGGCGTCGAAGGACGCGACGACGACGACCTCGACGCCATGGCCGACGTCGGCGCCGAAGCGCTGGATCCGAACGCCAATACGGACGACCATTCAGTGAACGTGCCCACCAGCTGGTGGACCTACACCAACCAGACCGCCGCCCAGGTCAGCAGCCTGCTGTCGTCCAAGGGGGCGCGGCTGGTGGGTCTGGACGTCTACGGCATCGTCAGCGGCACGCCGCGCTTCACCGTTCGAATGGTGCGCAACAGCGGGGCCTATGCGGTGCCGGGCTGGTGGTGGTACTACGGCCTGACCGCCTCGGATGTCGCCACGCAGCTCAGCGCCAACAACGCCCGGCTGATCGAACTCAAGCCCTATGACGCGGGCGGCGGCGTGATCCGCTACGCCGCGGTCATGGTCTCCAACACCGCCAATGCCGCACGGGCCTGGAGCTACCTGGTCGGCGTCAGCTCCTCGCAGATCTCCACTCACCTGAGCAACAGCGGCCACCGTCTGATCGACCTGGACACCTATACCGAGGGTGGCGTCAAGAAGTACACCGCAGTCATGGTGGCCAATACCGGGGCCGACGCCAAGTCCTGGCAATGGTGGATCAACCAGAGCCCGGCCAGCGTGGCGTCCAAGGTCAGCGCCTTCAAGGGCCGCATCGTCAAGCTCGACCGCAACACCGACGGCACCTACAACTTCATCCAGGTGAAGAACACCGGCGCCGACAACAGTGCCTGGTGGTACCAGTACGGCCTCACCAGCCTGACCGACCTGAACAACTACGCGCTGCAGGTGGCCTCTCGTCCGGTGGACCTGCGCACCTACGTCGACGGCAACGGCGTGCGCCGCTACGACGCGGCCTTCATCGACAACGCCAACAGCAGCACCCGCCGCATGCGCAGTGTCATGGGCGCCACCTTCCTCGATGCCAATGGCAACCCCACCCGCGGCATTTTCGAGGCCTACCTCAAGCAGGTGGGCGGCAGCGTCAAGGTCGACCTCAACAGCGCCCGTCGGGCCGAGACCGCCAGCTCGCTGAAGTCGCTGCACCTGCTGACCGCGATGCAGCGCGTGCAGGCCGGCAGCGACACCCTGGCGTCGGCCTTCAACTACTACGAGTACGACGTGAGCAAGGGCAGCAACGCCTGTCCCGACCCGGCCAAGGAGATCGCTGCCAACCTGCGTACCAACTACAACTTCGAGACCGGGCTGGACGAGATGATGCGCATCTCCGACAACCGCACCACCCGTGGCACGGTGCTGCGTTACGGTGGCTTCGCTCCGTTCAACACCGTCGCCACCAGTGCCGGCCTGGCCAGCACCACGCTGCGCCACAACATCGGATGTGCCTACCGCAATCCAGCCACCGGAAAGTACTCCACCGGCCTGCGCAACGACACCTCGGCCGCCGACCTGGCCCGCATCTACGAAGGTGTCTGGAACAGCAGCCTGCTGAACAACACCCACAGCGCCCGCGACGAGTTCCTCGAATCGGCCAACCCGCGCTCGGGTGCCAGCAGTGCCATCCAGTCCATCATCAACGCCGAGGCGGCGCTGCTGGGCAAGTCTGGCATCGCCGCCAGTTTCGGCGCACTGGTGCGGACCTGGGGCAAGGGTGGCAGCTATGGCACTTGCCTGCCTGATGCGAATGGCAACTGCGGCCAGCAAGTGATCATCCGCTCAGGCACCGGCCTGATCCGCCTGCCGTTCAAGGCGGGCGGCGTGGTCAGCTACCGCGACTACTCCTTCGGCCACCTGATCTCGGACACCCCGGTGCCCTGCTGGGAGGACTTCAACACCCCGGCCATCGAGTGCCAGGTCGATACCGACTACACCAATGCGCACGCCAACGCCTCGGCCGAGCTGCACCGCGACGAGATCCGCGCCGCGCTGAAGACCTGGTGATCCGGGTGCGCCTGGGCCCAGGTGTCTGAACTTCAAGGCCGGGCTTGCCCGGCCTTGGTCGTTCAGGGCCGCCGCGTAGACTGCCCCGATGCGCGAACTGTTCCTCCTGGACCCTGACCTCGCTTTTCTGAACCACGGCTCCTTCGGCGCCTGTCCGCGCGCGGTGCTGGATGCACTGGCGCACTGGCAGCGTGAGCAGGAGCGCAACCCGGTAGAGTTTCTGGGCCGGCGCGCGATGGGCTTGCTGGCCAATGCGCGCAGTGCACTGGGCGCCGCGATCGGGGCGCGTGGTGACGATCTGGTCTTCATGCCGAACTCGACCACCGGCGTCAATGTGGTGGCGCAGTCCTTCCCGCTGCAGGCCGGCGACGAGGTCTTGTCGACCGATCTGGAGTACGGCGCCTGTGACGCCGCCTGGCGGCGTGCCTGCGAGCGCCAGGGGGCGCAGTACCGGCGGGTGGAGATTCCCCTGCCCTTTCGTCCAGCACAGATGCTGGAGCGACTGGTCGCCGCCATCACCCCCAGGACCCGGTTGATCTTTCTGAGCCACATCACCTCGACCACCGCCCTGACCTTGCCGGTGGCCTCGGTCTGTGCGGCCGCGCGCGAACGCGGGGTGGCGGTGCTGGTCGATGGTGCCCATGCGCCCGGCCAGATCCCGCTGGACCTGGCCGCCATTGGCGCCGATTTCTACGTCGGCAACTGCCACAAGTGGCAATGTGCGCCCAAGGGCTCGGCGTTCCTGCACGCCCGCCCAGACCGGCAGGCCGGGCTGCATGCGCCGGTCATCAGCTGGGGCTACGCCGCCGACGTCGGCTGCGATGCCGCGCTCGACGCCTGGCTGGGCCAGGCGCCGCTGGAGCGGCGCATGCAGTGGCAGGGCACACGCGACATCACGCCCTGGCTGACGGTGCCCGACGCCCTGGATTTCCAGCAGGCCCATGGCTGGCCAGCGGTGCGTGCCCGCAGCCACGCCCTGGTGGCGCAGGCCCTGGACGCCCTGACCCGACGCCATCGGCTGGCGCCCATCGCCGCCGACGGCGACTGGGCCCAGATGGCCGCCATCCCGGTTCCGCCGCAGGACGCCGGGCGATTGCAGCGGCGCCTGTTCGACGAGAGCCGGATCGAGGTGCCCGTGACCAGCCATGCCGGGCGCACCTTCGTGCGAGTGTCAGCGCAGGGCTACACCACCGAGGCCGACATCGACCGCTTGCTCAACGCTCCCGCGCTGCGCTGAGCAAGGCGCCGTCCGCTGCACCACTCAGGCCTGCTGCTCCCAGACCATCAGCAGGTTGTTGGCCGGCATCTCGATGCGCTCCAGCCTCACCAGCCCGGCACACCGGGCAACGGCGTCCACCTCATCCAGCCGACGCAGGCCCTGGTGCGGCGCCGACCGGCGCAATTGGTCATCGAAGCGCAGGTTGCTCTCCGCCGTGGGCCGGTCAGGCTCGATGAAGGGTCCATAGACCATCAGCCGGCCACCGGGCGCCAGCGCCCGCGGCAGCGCCGCGAACCAGGCCACCACCGTGGACCAGGCCATGATATGCAGGGTGTTGGCGCTGAACATCGCGTCATGCACCGCCCCACCTGCGCGCTCAGGCCAGTCGGCATCGTCCATGTCCAGCGCCAGCGGCGGCGGCGTGTTGGCCAGGCCGGCCTCCTCCAGCCACAGGCGCAGGCCAGGCAACTGCAGGGGCCGCTCGCTGGTCTGCCACACCAGATGCGGCAGTTCCGGCGCGCAGTGCACCGCATGCTGACCAGTGCCGCTGCCGATCTCCAGCAGGCGGCATCGATCGGCCAGACGGGGCCTCAGCGCCGCCAGGATCGGCTCGCGGTTGCGCTCGGCCGAGGGCGCGAAGGGTTTCTCGGCCATGCGCGCTCAGCCAACCCAGCGGCGGGCGTTGCGGAACATGCGCATCCAGGGACTGAGCGATTCCAGCGAGCCGCCCTGCCAGCTGAACAGCGCGTTGCGGAACACACGCTCCGGGTGCGGCATCAGCACAGTGAAGCGGCCGTCCGGCGTGGTGACCGAGGTCAGGCCGCCGGGACTGCCGTTGGGGTTGAGCGGATAGGTCTCGGTGGGCTGGCCATTGCCGTCGACAAAACGCATGGCGCGGGACACGGTGTCGGCATCACCGCGCTGGCTGAAGTCGGCGAAGCCCTCGCCGTGGGCGACGGCAATCGGCAGGCGGCTGCCCGCCATGCCCTGGAAGAAGATGCTGGGGCTGTCCAGCACCTCGACCATGGCCAGCCGGGCCTCGAACTGCTCGCTGCGGTTGCGGGTGAACTTGGGCCAGGCCTGGGCACCGGGGATGATGGGGCTGAGCGCGGCCATCATCTGGCAGCCGTTGCAGATGCCCAAGGCAAAAGTGTCGCTGCGGCCGAAGAAGGCGGTGAACTGCTCGGCCAGCGTGGCATTGAACATCACCGAGCGCGCCCAGCCCTCGCCGGCACCCAGCGTATCGCCGTAGCTGAAGCCCCCGCAGGCGACAAAGCCCTTGAACTGCTCCAGGCGTGCACGGCCGGCCTGCAGGTCGCTCATGTGCACGTCGTGTGCGTCGAAGCCCGCCAAGGCGAAGGCGTGGCTGGTCTCGACATGGCTGTTGACGCCCTGCTCGCGCAGGATCGCCACCTTGGGCCGCGCGCCCAGATTGAGGAACGGCGCGGCCACGTCGTCGGCAGGATCGAAGGACGGCGCCCAGTGCAGGCCGGCGTCATCACCGCCCGCCAGCGCATGCTCCTGGTCGGCGCAGGCGGGGTTGTCGCGCAGGCGGGCGATGCGCCAGCTGACCTCGTCCCAGGCCTGCTGCAGCGTGCGCAGCGGGGCGCTGAACTGCGCCTTGGCGTCACGCCAAACCTCGACCATCTGCTTGTCGTTGGTCTTGCCCACCACGTGGCTCTGCCGGCTCAGGCCGTGGCTGCGCAACGTGGCCAGCACGCTGTCGCGCTCACTGGTCTTCACCTGAAGCAGCACACCGAGTTCCTCGTTGAACAAGGCCTTGAGGGTGAGTTCATCGCGACGCCCGCTGGTCTGGGCGGCCCAGTTCTTGGCGTCGCCGGTGTCGGCGCGGCTGTCGCTGATGCCGTCGCCTTCCGTGACCAGCAGGTCCACGTTCAGGCTGACACCGCGCTGGCCGGCAAAGGCCATCTCGCAGGCCGCCGCCCACAGGCCGCCGTCCGAGCGGTCGTGGTAGGCCAGCAGCCGGCCTTCGGCGCGCAACTGGTTGACGGCCGCCACCAGCGCCTTGAGCTGCGCCGGGTCGTCCAGGTCGGGCACCTGGTCGCCGAACTGCTGCAGCGTCTGCGCCAGGATGGAGCCGGCCATGCGAGAGCGGCCATTGCCCAGGTCGACCAGGATCAGTGTGGTGTCGCCATCGTGCAACTGCGGGGTCAGCGTGCCGCGGATGTCGTCCAGCATGACGAACGCGGTGACGATCAGCGACACCGGCGCGACCACCTGCCGGGTCTGGCCGGCCTCGCTCCAGCGGGTGCGCATCGACAGGCTGTCCTTGCCCACCGGAATGCCCACGCCCAGCGCCGGGCAGAGTTCCATGCCGACGGCCCGGACGGTGTCGTACAACGCGGCGTCCTCGCCCGGCTCGCCGCAGGCGGCCATCCAGTTGGCGCTGAGCTTGACGCGGCTGAGCTCGATCGGTGCGGCCAGCAGGTTGGTGATGGCCTCGGCCACCGCCATGCGGCCCGAGGCCGGCGCGTCCAGGCTGGCCAGCGGCGTGCGCTCGCCCATGGCCATGGCCTCGCCACGCAGGCCGCTGTAGTCGGCCAGCGTGACCGCGCAATCGGCCACCGGCACCTGCCAGGGGCCGACCATCTGGTCGCGGTGGTTCAGGCCACCCACCGTGCGGTCACCGATGCTCACCAGGAAGCGCTTGCTGGCCACCGTGGGGTGGCGCAGCACATCCAATGCGGCCTGCGCCAAGGACACGCCGGTCAGGTTCAGCGGCGCCGCCTGGCGCGCCACGCGCTGCACATCGCGCTGCATCTTGGGCGGCTTGCCCAGCAGCACCTCCATCGGCATGTCGATGACCCGCTCGCCGCCCGGGCCGTCCTCCAGGATCAGCGCCAGCTCATCGGTGGCCACGCCGACCACCGCGAAGGGACAGCGCTCGCGCTCGCACATCGCGGTGAAGGCGTCCAGCCGCGCGGGGTCGACGGCCAGGGTGTAGCGCTCCTGGCTTTCGTTGCACCAGATCTCCTTGGGGGCCAGGCCGGACTCCTCGAGCGGCACCTGGCGCAGATCGAAGCGGGCGCCCTTGCCGGCGCCGTCGACCAGCTCGGGAAAAGCGTTGGAGATGCCGCCGGCACCCACGTCGTGGATGGCCAGGATGGGGTTGGCCTCGCCCAGCGTCCAGCAGTGGTTGATGACCTCCTGCGCGCGGCGCTGGATTTCCGGGTTGCCGCGCTGCACGCTGTCGAAGTCCAGCGACGCGGCATTGGTGCCCGCCGCCATCGAACTGGCGGCGCCGCCGCCCATGCCGATGCGCATGCCCGGCCCACCCAGTTGCACCAGCAGCGTGCCGGCGCCGAAGGGCAGCTTCCTGGTCTGGCCGTCGCTGATCATTCCGATGCCGCCGGCGATCATGATGGGTTTGTGGTAGCCGCGCCGGATGGCCTGCGCGCCCTCGCCCACCGTCTGCTCGAAGACCCGGAAATAGCCGCCCAGGTTGGGCCGGCCGAACTCGTTGTTGAAGGCCGCGCCGCCGATCGGGCCCTCGATCATGATCTGCAGCGCACTGGCGATGTGCTCAGGCTTGCCGTAGGGCTGGGTTTCCCAGGGCTCACGGGTGTCCGGCAGGTGCAGGTTCGAGACGCTGAAGCCGGTCAGGCCGGCCTTGGGGCGCGCGCCACGGCCTGTGGCACCCTCGTCGCGGATCTCGCCACCGGCGCCGGTGGCGGCGCCGGGGAACGGGGAGATCGCGGTCGGGTGGTTGTGGGTCTCCACCTTCATCAGCACATGCGCCACCTCGTCGCGCGGGCCATAGACCGGCGCGTCGGTGTAACCCTGCGGCAGCCAGCGGGTGACCGGGCCGCCCTCCATGACCGCCGCGTTGTCGTTGTAGGCGATGACGGTGCGCTGCGGGCTGAGCTTCTCGGTGTTGCGGATCATGCCGAACATCGACAGCGGCTGCTGCTCGCCGTCGATGATGAAGTCGGCGTTGAAGATCTTGTGCCGGCAGTGCTCGGAGTTGGCCTGCGCGAACATCATCAGCTCGACGTCGGTGGGGTTGCGCCGCAGGCCCTGGAAGGCGGCCACCAGGTAGTCGATCTCGTCGGCCGACAGCGCCAGACCGAACTCGGCGTTCGCCGCCTCCAGCGCCGCGCGGCCCTGGCCCAGCACGTCGACGTGGGCCATCGGCTCGGCCGGCTGCTCGTCGAACAGGTGGCGGGCAACGTCGCGCTCAAAGGCCACACTCTCGGTCATGCGGTCATGCAGCAGCGAGGCGCAGGCCTGCAGCTCATCTGTGGTGAGCGCCTTGCTGGCCCCGGTCAGGCCGGCGATCAGGCCGTCCTTCAGGTGCAGTCGGAACTCGGTGACGCGCTCGACGCGGTGGATGCCCAGGCCGCAGTTGTGGGCGATGTCGGTGGCCTTGGAGGCCCAGGGCGAGACGGTGCCCAGGCGCGGCATCACCAGCACCAGCGTGCCCTCGTCGCCGGCGGTGCAGGGGTCGCCATAGTCGAGCAGCCGGGCCAGCTTGTCGGCGTCTTCAGCGGCCAGCGCGGTGTCCGACAGCACCCAATGCACATGTCGGGCGCTGACGCTGGTGATGCGCGGGCAGACCGCCTGCAGGCGCGGCAGCAGCGCGGCGGCGCGGAACGTCGACAGGGCGTTGCCGCCCTCGAAGTGCAACAGGTGATGGGTGTGGGCCATGGACGGGGCGCTTCAGGAGGGCGGCATGGACGGCGCCCATCTCCCGGGAGCGGGCAGGGGCGGCCGTCGGTGAAAACCCGGGATTCTACGGTGAGGTGAAATAATGCGTCCCCATGGCAATCACCTTCAAGACCCCGGCCGACATCGAGATGATGCGCGTCGCCGGCCGCCTCACCGCCGAGGTACTTGACATGCTGGCCGAGCATGTCAAGCCCGGCGTCACCACCGAACAGCTCGACAAGCTGGCGCACGACATGATCGTGCACGAGCAGAAGGCGATCCCGGCACCGCTGAACTACGCGCCCAGCGGCTACAAGCCCTACCCCAAGTCGATCTGCGCATCGATCAACCACCAGGTCTGCCACGGCATCCCCAACGACCGGCCGCTGAAGAACGGTGACATCGTCAACCTGGACGTCACTGTGATCAAGGATGGCTGGCACGGCGACTCCAGCCGCATGTACGTGGTGGGCGAAGGCAGCATCGCCGCCAGGCGCCTATGCCAGATCACCTTCGATGCCATGTGGAAAGGCATTGCCAAGGTGCGCCCCGGCGCGCGCCTGGGTGACATCGGCCACGCCATACAGACCTTCGCCGAGTCGCAGGGTTTCTCGATCGTGCGCGAGTTCTGCGGACACGGCATCGGCCGCAAGTTCCACGAGGAGCCGCAGGTGCTGCACTACGGCCGCCCGGGCACGCTGGAGGAACTGGTGCCGGGCATGGTCTTCACGATCGAGCCGATGATCAACGCCGGCCGGCGCGAGATCAAGGAGATGGGCGACGGCTGGACCATTGTCACCAAGGACCGCTCGCTGTCGGCCCAGTGGGAGCACACCGTGGTGGTCACTGAGACCGGCTATGAGGTGCTGACGGTCTCCGATCGCACACCGCCGCCGCCGGCCTTCATCACCGCCCCCGACGCCTGATGTCCGCCGCCGCGCCTTCCGCTGCGCTGCCGGTGGCGGAGTTGCGTGCGCGCTTCCGCCAGGGCAAGGAGGCACTGCTCAGCCGCTTCAAGGACGCGCGCCCCACCGCCACCAGCGCTCGGCTGCTGCTGCATGGATTGGCCCGGCATGTGGATGCCACGCTGGTGCAACTGTGGCAGGCCAGCAACCTGCCCGCCGGCGCCGCCCTGGTGGCGGTGGGCGGCTATGGTCGTGGCGAGCTCTACCCCTACTCGGACGTCGACGTGCTGGTGCTGCTGCCCGAGCCCGAAACCGACGCGGTCCGGGAAACCGTCAGCGCCTTCATCACCGCCTGCTGGGACATCGGCCTGGAGATCGGCTCGTCGGTGCGCACGGTGGACGACTGCGTGCGCGAGGCGCAGGCCGATGTCACGGTGCAGACCTCGCTGCTGGAGAGCCGCCTGCTGACCGGCCCGCGCAAGCTCTACCAGGCCTTCGCCAAGGCCACGGCCGAGGCGCTGGATCCGGCCGCCTTCCTGCGCGCCAAGACGCTGGAGATGCGCCAGCGCCACGTCAAGTACGAGGACACGCCGTACTCGCTGGAGCCCAACTGCAAGGAAAGCCCGGGCGGTCTGCGCGACCTGCAGGTGGTGATCTGGGTGGCCCGCGCCGCCGGCCTGGGACGCACCTGGAGCGAGCTGGCCACCAAGGGCCTGCTGAGTGCCTTCGAGGTCAAGCAGCTGCAGCGCCACGAGGGCACGCTGCGCCTGATCCGCTGCCGGCTGCACGTCATCGCCCGGCGGCGCGAGGACCGGCTGGTCTTCGACCTGCAGACCTCGGTGGCCGAGAGCTTCGGCTACCAGTCTACCAAGGGGGCGCGCGCCAGCGAGCAGCTGATGCACCGCTACTACTGGGCGGCCAAGGCGGTGACCCAGCTCAACCAGATCCTGATGCTGGGCATCGACGAGCGGGTCAGCGGCAGCGAGCAGGTGCCGATGCGACCGATCAACGCCCGCTTCCTGGACCGTGGCGGCATGCTGGAGGTGGCCCGCGACGACCTCTACACCGACAACCCGCACGCCATTCTCGAGACCTTCCTGATCTACCAGCAGACCACCGGCGTCAAGGGCCTGTCGGCGCGCACGCTGCGCGCCCTGTACAACGCCCGCGCGGTGATGGACGGAGCGTTCCGGCGCGACCCGCTCAACCGCGAGCTGTTCATGGACATCCTGCGCCAGCCCGAGGGGCAGACGCACGCCTTCCGGCTGATGAACCAGACCTCAGTGCTGGGCCGCTACCTGTGGGTGTTCCGGCGCATCGTCGGGCGCATGCAGCACGACCTGTTCCACGTCTACACGGTGGACCAGCACATCCTGATGGTGCTGCGCAACGTGCGCCGCTTCTTCATCCCCGAGCACGCCCACGAGTACCCCTTCTGTGCCCAGTTGGCCAGCCAATGGGACAAGCCCTGGCTGCTCTACATCGCCGCCCTCTTCCATGACGTGGCCAAGGGTCGCGGCGGGGACCACTCCGAGCTGGGGGCCGCCGAGGTCCGCCGCTTCTGCCGCGACCACGGGCTGGAGCCGGACGAAGCCGAGCTGGTCGAGTTCCTGGTGCGCCACCACCTGACGATGAGCACGGTGGCGCAGAAGGAGGACCTGCACGACCCGGAGGTCATCCAGCGCTTTGCCCGCCGCATGGGCGATGCCCGCCACCTCACGGGCCTGTACCTGCTGACCGTGGCCGACATCCGCGGCACCAGTCCCAAGGTCTGGAACGCCTGGAAGGGCAAACTGCTCGAAGACCTCTTCCGCTACACCCTGCGTGCGCTGGGCGGCGCTGCCCACAGCGCCGACGCCGAGATCGAGGCCCGCAAGCAGGAGGCGATGCAGATCCTGGCCCTGCACGCCGCGCTGCCCGGCACCGAGCAGCCGCTGTGGAAGACGCTGGACGTCAGCTACTTCGCGCGGCACGACGCGGCCGAGATCGCCTGGCACGCCCGCTCGCTGTGGCGGCACCTGGAGACCCAGGTGCCGCTGGTCAGTGCCCGACCCTCCCCCATTGGCGAAGGCCTTCAGGTGCTGGTGTTCTCGCCCGACCGCGCCGACCTGTTCGCCCGCATCTGCGGCTATTTCGACGGCGCAGGCTTCTCCATCCAGGACGCCAAGGTCCACACCACGCGCAACGGCTATGCGCTGGACACCTTCCAGGTGGTCAACCCCAACGCCGAGGATCAGAGCCCGGCGGCCTACCGCGACATGATCAAGCTGGTCGAGACCCAGGCCAGCGCGGC
>JAFLDI010000073.1 GCA_017302485.1 Burkholderiales bacterium
GGGTGTACTCGCAGGCAAGACCGTGGTCGCCGTGGGCACGGGCTATCTGCACAGCCGGGCGCTGTGCGCCGACGGCACGCTGGCTACCTGGGGATATAACATTTTCGGGCAGATTGGCGACGGCGGCACGGCATCCGGCAACGTGCCGGTGGCGGTGGACCGGTCCGGGGTGTTGGCGGGCGAGACGGTGGTCGCGATCTCTGCCGGGCCGTTCCATAATCTTGCGTTGTGCTCCGACGGTACGGTGGTGGCGTGGGGATATAACAACCACGGCCAACTCGGCGATGGCAGCGTGACGACCCGGCGCACGCCGGTCGGGCGCGCGATCTCCGGTGACGCACCGCCGGTGCGGGCGCGGCCGCCCTTCTCCGCCCAGGTGCGGGTCCAGCGCACCTGCAACTGGCGCATCACGACCAGCATCAGCACCGAAAATGCAGACAGCACCATGAATCCCAGCGAGAAGCTTCCGGTCTGCTGCTTGATCTGGCCCATCAGCGCCGGCACCGTGCCGCCGCCCAGCGCGCCGATCTCGCCAATCATCGAGCCGGCCACCGCGGTCGACATCGGCCAACGCAGCGGCACCAGTTGGAACAGCGCCCCATTGCCTGCACCCAGCGCGGCAAAGCAGACGATCAGCAGCACCGTGGTCAGCGCCACGGAATGGCCAACCATGCCGACACCGACCAGTGCCACCGCAACCACCACCAGCACGACAGTCAGGGTGTTGATGCCACCCCAGTGGTCGGAGATCCAGCCGCCGAAGATGCGTACCACCGAGCCCATCAGCGCTGCCAGCATCGTCAGTTGGCCAGCCTGCACCTTGGAAACGCCGAACTGGTCGTGATAGTAGGTGGGCAGGAACGTGGTGATGCCGATGAAGCCACCGAAGGTGACGACGTAGATCAGGCTGAAAACCCAGCCGTCCTTCTCCAGCAGGCAGGCCAGGTGCTCCTTGAGACTGGCGTGCTCGTCGCGATCTGGGGGCTCCTTGGCCAGCAGCAGCACGACCAGGATCGGCACCAACGAGCTCAACGCGGCGATGCCGTAGACCGTCTGCCAGCCATAGGCCTGGGCCAGCGGCGGGGCGATCAGTGCGGCGATCGCGGTGCCGCCGTTGCCGGCACCAACCAGGCCCATCGCCAGGCCCTTGTACTTCGGCGGGAACCAACCAGAGCCAAGCGACATCGCCACCCCAAAGCTGGCACCCGCGACCCCCAGCAGCAAGGCCATGCGCAGCAGGTCGTCGTAACCATGGACGAAGAAGTAGCCGTAGGCCATGGTGGCGCTGATCAGGGCCAACTCGACCAAGGTCGCCGTCTTGCGGCCCACATACTGAGCCAGCAGACCCAGTGGGAAGCGCATGATGGCGCCGGCGATGATCGGGATCGACAGCAGCAGACCCTTCTGCGCCGGCGTCAGCTGGAACTGCTCGCTGATGAACGGGGCCATCGCGCCGTTGAGCACCCAGATGATGAAGGAAAACATCAGGTAAAAGAATGCGGCGAACAGCGTGGGACCGTGGCCGGATCGCAGGAAATGACGGAAGTCGGACATGGTGGCGGTGGGGTGAAGTGGAAGGGTGCACGCCGCGCGATCGACTGCGGCCGGCCCACGAGGGCGGGCTGGTGCAGCCGCAAGGCAAGTACATTGGGGGAGGAGGGGCCGATGCGTGCAGCGGCGAGGCTGCGCGTGGGGCGCTGGCGGCTCCGGGGCCTCGTGCGAGATAACGGTGCGTCGTTGCACCGCGCGGGTCAACTGTCAGCAAGACGCGTGCCTGCTGACTCAACTATGCTGATGCCTGATGCCTTCGTCCGCTGCCGCCGCTGCCTTGCCCGATTGCCTGCGCCTGACCACGTTGACCGAGGACGGGCCGACCAAGGCTCGGCTGGACGCGGCGCTGCGGGCGCTGGGTCTGCCCGAACCTGCCCTATGGCGGACTGCCGAGCACCGAGATGGTGCGGTGGGTCACGTTGTCCTGGTGTGCGCCGAGGCTCAGCACTTGTTGGACATGCTGACCAGTGAGAGCGTCGGAGTGGCAACACTGGTGCTGATCGGGCCGACGCCGTCGCCGGGCATGGTGCCGGCCTTGCTGGCTGCCGGTGTGAACGACTGGTGGCCGGTATCGCTGCTTGACGACCCGCCTTCGCTGCGGGTGACCCTGGCGCTGGCCCGGGCCCGCGCCGAGGCCGGCCAGCAGCTACAGCAAGCGCTGCAGCGGGCGACGCGCGAGTTGGACGAGCGCAAATGGGTGGACCGTGCCAAGGGCGTGCTGATGAGCGCTCGCGGCCTCGACGAGCAGCAGGCCTTTACGCTGCTGCGTGGCGCAGCAATGCACGCCAACCTGCGCCTGGGAGAGGTGTCCCGCTCCGTCACGGAAACCGCCGGCTGGGCCGAGGCACTGAACCGATCGGGCCAGTTGCGGGCACTGTCGCAGCGCCTGTTGAAGCTGGCCGTGCAGCGCTGGGTGGGCATCGAGCCAAAGCAGGCCCGCCTGGACCAGACAGGGGCACAAGCGCGCCTGGTCGACAACCTGCGTCACCTGACCGAGTGGTCGGCGCAAGCCTCCGGCGCCGCTGCCTGGGGCGTCGAACTGGCGCGCGTGCGCGATGCAGGACAGGCGCTGGAGGTCACGCTCAAGGAGCGGCTGGGCGGTCCGATGCTGTTGCGCGCCGATGCTGAGGCTGAGGTGTTGCTCGACAGCGCCGAGGCGCTGACGGCCGCGCTGGAGCAGGCCAGCGGACGGCGGGCACTGAACGTCATCAACCAGTGCGGACGCCAACGCATGCGAGTGCAACGCATCGCCAAGCAGGCGCTGTTGGCTCACCAACTGGGCGATGCAGCGAGACGCGACGGCCTGCCTGCGCTGCTCGACGAGTTTGAGGCCGTGCTGCGCGAGCTGGACGAGACTCCACTGAGCAACGCCGACATCCAGTTGAACCTGAGCAATGCCCGTGACGCCTGGCTGCGGCTCCTGCGCGGCCTGCATGGCATGCACACCGAGTCAGGCCGCCTGACGATCATTCAGGCCGGCGATGCGCTACTCGCCGACTTCGAGCGTCTGACAGCCGCCTTTGAGCACAGCCTGCAGGTCCTGTTGGCCTGAGTTCGTGCGAGCCTCCTGGTGTAGCCAGCCGTTCGCGACTAGCGGTCCAGCGCCACATCGACAGGTTCGATGGCTGAGCCGCAATGACGGGCAATCTCGATGGCGTGGCCGGTGTCCCTTGGTCTGTGCCATCGACAGCGCGGCATGGGATCCAACGGGCCGCTCCATTCTCCTCTGCAATTTGGCGAGCTTGGCGCCACGGAGGGCTACGGCTCCGACGTCACCGGTCCAGCCGAACCGTGACCCGAGCGCCCTGTGTGACGATCGGTCTCCCCTGCCATGCGCTCCGAGCTCACGCTGGCATCCCGCAGTAGACCCGCTCAGAACCCGATCGCCGCACGCACGCCGAACACCGCAAACGAGGCCGCCGTCGGATCGCCGCCGGCGCGGCGCACCCATTGCAGGTCGGGCGTGAGCTCCAGATGGTCGTTGAGCTTGAAGCGGTAGTAGGCCTCCACGTTCGTCTCCTGACCAAACTGCCCCGCCACGCGCAGCGCGGGGTCGGTGCGCAGCCATCCCACGGCCAGGCCGACGGCATCGGTACCGCGGCCCCACGCACGCCCCCCATGCTCGAAGCCCAGCGTCAGCGCGCGGTCAAAGGCGCTCTGGCCCGCACTGCGCTGGCCCCAGCGCCCGAACAGCTTCCACTCGCGGCCGACACGTTGGTCCAGCGACAGGCCCCAGCCACTGTGGCGCTGCGCGTTGCCGGCCAGGTCAGCGGTCTGTCCATTGGTCCAGGCATACAGGCGGTAGTTGCCCCGTGGCTCACCATTGATCTGCATCGGCGACCATTCGAGCTGACCGATCACCAACGGGCGCGCACCGCCGGCTGAGAAGTTCGCGGCGCTGCCTGCACCGAAGACGCCCAGCGACGCCCCCCAGCGGCTGTTCTCGCCCTCATGGACCCAGGCCAGCCTGGCGCCCGGCGCCAGACCATAGGCATCGGCCGCGATGTCGCCGCCCGAGTCCAGCAGAGGGTTGTGGACGAACACGTTGTTGAGGAACTGCGCCCCCTCGTCGCCCGCCACCTCGTTCTGATCGAAGAAGCCGAACAGATCCATCTTGCCCACGGTCAGCTCGACCCGGCTGCCCGGCTGGTCATTGAATCGATCGCCATCAAGCGGCCAGGTCAACTGCGCCCAGGCCTGCGCCACGATGGCATAGGTTTCCTCGGACCCGGCACCGGCCTCGAAGGGGACGGAGTTCACGGTGCCCGTGTGGGTAGATCGCAGGCCCAGGCCGCCGCCCTGGCCGAAGCGCAGGTGCCCGAACCCGCTCAGCGCGGCGTCGCCCAGGACCGCCACGCTGCCCAGCGGCATCGACAGCTCCAGGTCACCGCGCCAGTTGGCCCGGGTCTGACGCTGACCGTTCTCGGCACCCTTCGGGCCAACATGCTGCACCACGCCCACGACGCCGCCTTCGATCGTCAGTCCACCCTCCTCCGGCACCTCGGTCCCCGCATCGGTGGCACGACCCAGAGCATCGACTCGCTGCTCCAGTTGGGTCAGCCGTGCAGCACCCCAGCCGGGGATGGCCGTTGCCGCAGGCGCCTGAATCGGCGACGCAGGCTGTGCCTGATCGCGCAGGGTCCGCAGCTCCTGCTCCAACTGCTGATTTCGCTGCTCCAGTTGCGCAAGACGCTCAGCAAACTGGCGCAACTGGGTCGCCACCGCTGATTCGGCGGCAGCGTGGGCGGGCACGCCGGCCACACCAGCCGCCAGCGCCAGCAGGGCGGGCCCAATGGCTGATCGGGCATCAAGGAAAGACATGGGGGACTCCAGTAGGATTGATTTAAGACAGTGAATGCAAATCGTTCGTGTTTAAGATTACACTGAAATTCACGCCTTGCAACTGCCCGACATCAAAAAGGAGTTCCACCCATGTCGCATCGTCGTCACCTGCGTGTCGCCGCACTGGCGCTGGCCGTCAGCCTGCCCCTGTGGGCCGCCGCCCAAGCCACCCCGGTCACGGCCGGTCATGTGGCTGCGCAGTACGCCACAGTCGTTCATGCCAGCTACGAGGACTCGCTGGCCGCTGCCCAGGAACTGAACCAGGCCATTGCCGCATTCGTCGCGGCGCCCAGCGCAGCGGGCCTGGAGGGCGCCCGCAAAGCCTGGCAGGCGGCCCGCGAGTGGTATGGCCAGACCGAGGCCTTCCGCTTCTATGCCGGCCCGATCGACGACGACAAGGGCCCGGAAGGCCGCCTGAACGCCTGGCCACTGGATGAGGCCTACATTGACTCGGTGAAGGGCAAACCCGGTTCGGGCTTCATCAACGACCGCAAGGTGGTGATCAGCAAGGCCAATCTGAGCCGGCTCAATGAGCGTGGCGGCGAGGAGAACATCGCTGCGGGCTGGCACGCCATCGAGTTCCTGCTGTGGGGCCAGGACCAGAACGACAAGGGGCCCGGCAACCGCAGCGCCGATGATTTCATCGACGGCAAGGCCCCCAACGCCGACCGCCGCCGCCAGGCGCTGCTGACGATGAGCGAGCTGCTGCAGGACGATCTGCGGAGCCTGGTCCTGGCCTGGACACCGGGGAGCCGCAACTACCGCGCCGCCTTCGAGCGTGGCGGACAGGACTCGCTGCGCAAGATCATCGTCGGTCTGGGGTCGCTGTCGCGTGGCGAGCTGGCCGGCGAACGCATGGAGGTCGCACTCAACACCCAGGACCAGGAAGACGAGCACTCCTGCTTCTCCGACAACACTCACCGCGATATCGTCAACAACGCCAAGGGCATCCAGAACGCCTGGCTGGGCCGCTACCAGCGCCGTGACGGCAGCGTGCTCAGTGGTGCCGCGCTGCGTGATCTGGTTGCGGCAGCAGACGCACCGTTGGCCGAGCGCACGAGCCAGCAGATCGCCGCGTCGGTGGCGCGGGCAGAGGCCATTCCGGCGCCGTTTGACCGCGCCATCATCGGCGGCAAAGAGGCCCCGGGGCGGCAGGCGATTCAGGCGACGATCGACAGCCTGGTCCAGCAATCCAAGGACCTGGTCGCCTCGGCCAGTGCCGTGGGCATCACCCGCCTGACGCTGGTCAAACCGTGAGCGCGCATCGCAGCCTGGGCGCCGCCCTCGCGGTGGGAATGTGTGTGCTGGCCGGCATGGGGTGGGCGCAGCAGCAGTCCGACCCGCCGGGCGAGAAGGTCGGCGGCGACACCACGGTCTGGGCCAATGGCCGCAACGCCTTCTCCTTCCCGTTCGCCAATCTCAGCGACGAGGAACACGCACGGTTCGCCGTCGGCAACTCGTTCTTCCGCCGTAACTGGGTCGAGGCGCCGGCCTCGACCACCGCGCGCGACGGCCTGGGGCCGCATTTCATCGCCCGCTCCTGCGGTGGTTGCCATGTGCAGGACGGCCGCGGCGCGCCTCCCACCGGCCGCATCGGCCAGCGGGCCGGTCAGCACGAGCCGCCCGTGGCCCTGCTGATGCGTCTGTCGGTGCCCGGGATGGGCGAGCATGGCGGCGTGGTCCCCGATCCGGTCTACGGCGACCAGTTCAACAACGCCGCCATCCCCGGCGTCAAGCCCGAAGGCCGCGTGCTGATGCGCTGGACCGCCCGCAGCGGCCGCTTCGCCGACGGCACGCGCTACACGCTGGCCTCACCACATTACGCTCTGGCCAACCTGGGCTACGGCCCGCTGTCCAAGGACCTGATGATCAGCCCGCGCATCGCCCCGCAGATCGCGGGTGTGGGCCTGATCGACGCCATTCCCGAGGCCGAGATCCTGCGCAACGCCGAGGAGCAGGCGCGCCAGGGCGGGCCGATCCGCGGCCAGGTCAATCGGGTCTGGGATGCCCCCTCCCAATCGATGCGCATCGGCCGCTTCGGCTGGAAGGCCAATGTGGCCACCGTCGCGCAGCAGACCGCGGGCGCCTTTCTGGGCGACATCGGCATCACCTCCCACCTGCATCCGCAACAGACCTGCACAGCCGCTCAGAGCGACTGCCTGGCTGCGCGCCACGGCGGCCAGCCTGAGCGCGAGGGGGGCCCGGCCGTCGAGGTCGACGAGAAGACCCTCGGCGACGTGGTGTTCTACCAAGCCACGCTGGCGCCCGCCGCGCGACGGGCGGCAACTGATCCGCAGGTGGTGCGCGGTCAGCGCTTGTTTGCACAGGCGCAATGCAGCACCTGCCATCGACCGTCCTACACCACCGGGCGCAACCCCTTCCCTGCGCTGGCCAGCCCGCGCGCCGAGCAGCAGACGATCTGGCCCTACACCGACCTGCTGCTGCACGACATGGGTGATGCACTGGCCGATGGTCGCCCCGACTTCCTGGCTTCGGGCAGGCACTGGAAGACGCCGCCGCTGTGGGGCATCGGCCTGATCCACGATGTCAATGGCCATCGCCGCCTGCTGCACGACGGGCGCGCCAATGGCGTGCTGGAGGCCGTGCTGTGGCACGGCGGCGAGGCCGATGCTGCGCGCCGCCAGGTGCTGCGCATGAGCCGTGCCGAGCGCGAGGCCCTGGTGCGCTTTGTGGAGTCGCTGTGAACTGGATGCGCCGGCTGATCGCCTTTCTGGCCGTGCTGGGGAGCACGGCTGCCCTGGCCCAACACCGCTGGCGTGAGCACGCCGTGCCCTTCGTGTCACCCCAGGTCTTCGTGGCCATGCAGGCGAGTCACTGGTACCAAGACCGCGCAACGGACTGGCTGCGCGCCTCACTGGATCTCCAGCATGCCCTGGCTGCCGACTGTGAGCGCCGCCGGGGGTGGCCGACCGCCCGACAGGCCTGGCGTCACAGCGCACTCACCTGGAGCCGCTTGTCCACCGTGGCTGTCGGGCCCCTGGTGGATCGCCGAAGCGCCCGGCAGGTCGACTTCCAACCCACCCGGCCTGAGGCTATCCGCAAGGCCCTCGGGTGGGTGGCGGAAGGACCGCTGGACAGCCAGCGCCTGGGCAGCGCCGCCCGCGGCTTGCCCGCGCTGGAGTGGCTGCTGTGGTCGGCGCAGGCTCCGGGGCCAAGCCCTGGCGTCTGTCGCTACTCGGCCCTGGTGGCCCAGGATCTGCTGGCAGAGGCCGATGCGCTCGACGCGGCCTTCCGCCTGCGCGCACAGACGCCTGCGAGCGAGGAGGCGGCGGTGATCGATCAGCTGTCGGAAGCCCTGAACCAGTGGTTGGGTGGCCTGGACCAGCTCCGCATGCAGGCCATCGTGCGTCCACTGGCTCAGGCACGCACTCGCGGGCAGCACAGCTTGCAACTGCCGCGCGGCCTCGCCGGTGAAGCGGTCGCCGATCGGATGGCCCGCTGGTCGACCTTGCGCGCCCTGGCCTTGTTCGACGCCCCGGTGGCGCCCCCCGCGGGAAGTGCCCTGGTACCCATCGAGACAATGCTGCGCGGCACCGGGCGCAATGCGCTGGCAGACCGACTGCTGCAGCAGGGTCGGGCGGTCGACAAGGCCCTGGAAGCGGCGCGTGGCGATGCGCCGCGCGCGCTGCAGGCGGCAGCGGCAGAACTGGCCGCGTTGCGCCATTTGGTCGAAGAGGATGTGGCGTCGGCACTGGACATCCGCATCGGGTTTTCGGATGCCGATGGCGATTGAGCGGCGCCAGTTCCTCGGCCTGGTGCTGCTGCAGCCAACGCGGCTGTTGGCCAGCACGCCTGCCCATCCGTCCGGGCGACTCTGGGCAGCCTGGTCTGATGCACAAGGTCGGCACTTTGCCGGTCAGTTGCAGGCCGATGCGCAGGGTCTGAGCGTGCTGTGGTCGCTGCCGCTGCCCACCCGGGCGCACGGCATGGTGCAGGAGCCGACGGGCAGCGTGCTGATCGTCGCCCGCCGCCCGGGCGAGTGGCTGCTGCGGTTGGGTCCGGGCTCGCCACGAGACAGGCAATGGCAATGGTCCGACGCTGATCGCCGCTTCAATGGCCATGCGCTGGTGGGCAGCGACACCCGCTGGCGCTATCTGGTCGAGGCCGACCTGGACAGTGGTCAGACGCTGCTGGTGCGCCGTGAAGCGACCAGCCTGGAGGTCGACGCCGAGTGGCCCTGCGGCGGTGTGGACGGCCACCAGGCCCTGGCCGATGGACCGGAACACCTGCTGCTGGCGCTGGGCGGTGTGCCCAGCCAGGCCGAGACCGGCCGAGCCCGCCGCGGAATGGCTCGCATGGACTCATCGCTCCTGCGGCTGGACCTGCGCACCGGCCGCCCTGCGGGCCGTTGGCGTCTGGCCGATACCCGTCTGTCGCTGCGCCACCTGGCGCGGCACCCCCATGGCACGGTCGGTGTCGCGTTGCAGGCGGAGCATGACGACGACGCCCAGCGCCAGGGGGCTCCCCTGCTGGCCTGCTTCGATGGCCAGACCCTGCGTGTGGCCGAGCAGCCGCGCAGTCTGGCCGGCTATGCCGGTGATATCGCCGCCGACGCGGCCGGCTTCGTGCTCAGTGCCCCCCGTGCCGGGGGGCTGGCCCGCTGGAGCCATCAAGGGCAATGGCGTGGCTGGCAGCCGCTAGAGGACGCCTGTGCGCTGTCGGCCGGCTGGGCCGCTGGCCGCGTTGGCGCGCAAACGGCGACGGGTGAACTGGTGCCCTGGCGCAGCCCTGGGCACCGTCTGGACAATCACTGGCTGTCGGCAGGCTTCTGACGCCCGCGGCAGGCTTCATCGCTGCATACGCCATACAGCGCCAGGGCATGGGCGCGCAGCTCAAAGCCCCTCGCCTTCGCCAGTTCCTCCTGGCGCGTCTCGATCGCCGGGTCGTGGAACTCTTCGACACGGCCGCAGACCACGCAGACCAGGTGGTCATGGTGGTGCCCCTCGTTGAGCTCGAAGACCGCCTTGTCGCCCTCGAAATGCTGCCGGATCAGCAACCCGGCCTGCACGAACTGCATCAGCACGCGGTAGACCGTGGCCAGGCCCACATCGCTGCCGCCATCAAGCAGTTGCCGATAGACATCCTCGGCAGTGAGATGCCGGCGTGACGCCTGCTCGCGCTGGAACACCTCCAGCACGCGCAGCCGCGGCAGCGTGACCTTGAGCCCCAGGGCGTGGAGTGCTTCGTCGCGGGGGCTGTGGACAGGTCGGTGTGGCATCAGCGCAGCATGGGTTGTGTCATGGCCAGACAGGGATCATCGCGCACGGTCGGGGGGCCGATCCACAGCACATCGAAGGCCCGGGGTGCATCGCCTGGCCAGGCCTCGACACACCCCACGGACAGCGCCGCGGCACCCGGCTCAAGATGGGCTAGCAACTGTGCCACGCCATAGTCGCGGCGTACGTGCCCGTTGCCGCACAACAGCACCGCCTGTCGATCCGGGTACGCCCGTCGAGCGGACTGGAGAACGCGCGCCATGGCCGCATCGCGGCCGCGCTGCGCCCAGCGCATCGCAGGCAGACGCGATGCCGGCAACTGCTGACAATGCCCGGCTCGCAGGTCTTCATCCAGGTCGGCTTGCGCCTGAGCGCTCAGTGGCGCCGCGTCCAGCAGCTCGCGCAGCGCCGGTGGCAGCGCCGCATGTCCCTCGCGGGCAATGCGGCGGGCTTCGGCCCGCGGCAGATTGCCGCCCAGCAACACCTGATCCTGGCGCGCGGCGGCCTGCATCAGCGGTGCATGCAGTGGCCAGCGCCAGGCCTTGGCATCGAATCCCTGGTTGACCAAGGCCCCCAGCATGGCCTCATCGCTCCCGACCGGTGGCCGCAGGCGCGCACCGGCGTCCAGATGCTCCAGCACGACCGGCGTGCCCACGGGCAGGCGGGTTATCCAGTCGCCACGCTGACGGTGGTGGTGCGGGTTGTCATGCAACTCGCCCAGCAACAGGTACTGCGCCGCCTGCACGCGGAGCTGCCATTCGTGCGCCGCCAGCGGCCGGCGGCTGCGAGCGTCCACCACCTGCCCGGCAGAGGGCGCCCAGTCGGACGGCTGACTCGCGCATCCAGCCAGCCAGGGCAGCGTCAGCGCCAAGCGGCCGATCGTCCGTCGGCGAATCACTGCGTGGCCTCTGGAACGTACACGATGCCCCCATCCTTCATGCGGTACGCGGTTCCCGCCTTCTCACCGTCTCCGGCACCGATCGCACCGCTGGCTTTGTAGTGCTCAACCTTCTGCCCCTGCTTGATGACCACTTCCATGGTGGGCTTGCCGGCATCCACGATCACGGTCACGTCCTGGCGCGTGAACGGATTCATCAGCGGATTCTGGGCCACGCTGATCAGCAATGCGGCGATGATGACCAGGAAGATGTCGATCAGGTTGACCACCGACAGGATCGGGTCGTCGGTCTCGGCTTCGTGCAGCAACGTCAGGGCCATCACACGCTCCCGTTGACCCGCAGGCGGGCGATGTCGAGGATCTCCTCCGCCAGCCAACGGCGCCTCACGTGGGCGACCCAGTAGGTGATAGCCGCCGCGATCAGCGCCAGGATCACCGCCGAGAAGGCGATCGTCAGATTGG
>JAFLDI010000074.1 GCA_017302485.1 Burkholderiales bacterium
AGCGGCCCAGGGCCTGCAGGCTGGCCTCGTCGATGTCGACGATGACGATGTCGGGGTGGGCGCCCGTGGTCTCGGGCGCCAGCCAGCGCAGGCGCAGGTCGTCGGACAGCCACTCCAGCCGGTCGAGCACCGGCCACGGGCCCCAGGCGGCACCCAGCGCCAGCAGCAGCACCCAGGTCAGGCCGGCCAGCCAGGGGCCGGTGCGGCGGGTCAGACGGCGAAGCATCGGCACGCGGCGAGCCAGTGCTGCCCCGCAGGCAGCGCGTTCAGCCCTGGATGAACTGCATCTGGGTGCCGGCCAGATCGATGATGTCGCCGTTCTTCAGCGGCGCCACATCCTCGGTCAGCTGGCTGCCGTTGATCGAGGGCCGCTCCGCACCTTCGACGTGGGCCAGCACATAGCCATTGGGACGCTTGGAGATCGACGCCACCTGCATGCCCGGCTTGCCGACGGTGGTGACCACCTTGGTCAGCAGCACCTCGCGACCCGCAGCACCGCCATTGAGCACCTTGATCGAGGCCGGCAGCATGGACACCGAGGGCGGCACGGTGGCCGGCCCGCTGGCCAGGTGCTGGCCGGGACGCAGCACCATGGTCTTTTCGTAGTCGGCCACCTCCTCGGTCAGGTACTTGATGCGGTACTTGCCGATCTCGACGGTGTCGTTGTGCACCAGCAGCTGCTTCTTGATGGCCTTGCCGTTGATGTAGGTGCCGTTGGTGCTGTTGAGGTCCTCGATGTAGACGTCGTCGCCCACCGCCAGCAGCACGGCATGCTCACCGCTGACCGCCAGGTTGTCGATCACGATGTCGTTGTAGGGACGCCGGCCGAGCGTGGTGCGGTCCTTGGAGATCTGGAACTCCTTGATCACCACGTTGTCGAGAGAGACGACCAGCTTGCTCATGGGAATCCTTTTGTCGTGTCTTGTCACCGGGGCGGACGTCGGGCTCAGCGCCGGAACGGCCACCACCCGCGTCCGGCCCGGGTCAGACCTCCGCGCACCCGGGCCAGCACGACGGCGATGTTATCCCGTCCTCCCGCGGCGTTGGCGGCGTCCACCAGGGCCTGCGCGATGGCGTCGAGCGCCTCGTGGCTGCGCATGATCTGCGCGATGACCACATCCGGCAGCATGTCCGACAGACCATCGGAGCACAGCAGCACCAGATCGCCGCCACGCAGGTCGTGGGCATGGACGTCGACCAGCACCTGCGGCTCGACACCCACGGCCCGGGTGACCAGGTTGCGGTGCATGGAGTAGCTGGCCTCCTCGGGTGTCAGCAGTCCGGCGTCGATCTGCTCCTGCAGCAGCGAGTGATCGCGGCCGAGTTGTTCGAACAGCGCGCCGCGCAGGCGGTAGGCGCGCGAGTCGCCGACATGGGCGATCCAGACCGAATCGGTGGCGAACAGCGCCGAGACCAGGGTGGTGCCCATGCCCGCGTACTCGGCGCGGCTGCCAGCGGCTTCATGGACAGCGTGGTTGGCCTGCTGGGTGGCCTCGTCCAGGGCCCGGCGGATGCTGTCGTCGTCGTGCGGGCCCGGCGACTGGCGCAGCCAGGCCGAGAGCGCATCGAGCACGCGGCTGGCCGCCAGATCGCTGGCCACCTCGCCGGCGTTGTAGCCGCCCATGCCGTCCGCCAGCACGGCCAGCCCCAGCAGCGGGTCGAGCTTGACCGTGTCCTCGTTGTTGTGCCGCGCACGGCCGGTGTCGGTCAGGCTGGCAAATTCGAGCAAGGGGGACACGTCGGCGGGCGCGTTGGAGGCGGAATCAGTCATTGTGCCTTGGGAGCCCGAAGCTTGGCAGGTCCGGTGCCTGCAGAGTGGGGGGGAGTGTGGCGGCCACGAGCCGAAGCTCCTGCGCCCAGTGCGATGCGTCACGCTGGCGCTCGTCGGCCGACTTGGACAGCCCGCGCTGGAGAATGTCGGACAGCAGCGGTGGCAGGTCGGGGCGCCGATGGTGGAGCGGCTCGGGCGGGCGATGCACGATGGCCTGCAGCAGTTCCGCCAGTGTGGCGGCCTCGAAGGGGGGTCGGCCCGTCAGCAGTTGCCAGGCCAGGGCACTGAGCGCGTAGATGTCGCAGCGGCCATCGACCGGCCCGCCCAGCACCTGCTCCGGCGCCATGTAGACCGGCGAGCCCAGCATCACTCCGGAGCGGCTGCGGTCTGCATCGCTGAGGCGGGCACAGCCGAAATCGGCGATCTTCACCACGCCCTGCGCCAGGTTGACCAGCAGATTGCTGGGCTTGAGATCGCGGTGAATGACGCCCTGGGCGTGGGCGTGCGCGAGGCCATCGGCGGCCTGGGCCAGCAAGGCCAGCGCCAGACGCTCGGGCAGCAGCCGGTGTGGGCTGGCATAGCGGCTGAGGTCGTGGCCCGAAACCCATTCCATGGCGATCCAGCCCAGCGCGTGGTCTGCCTGGCCCTCGATGCCGGAAGCGTAGGTGGCGACGATGGCCTCGTGGCTGAGGCGCGCGGCGGCCGCGGTCTCGGTCTGGAAACGCTCGCGCGTGAGGTCGTGGCCCGCAAAGCGCACGGTCTTCAGGGCCACCGGCAGGCCCGAGGCCGGGTCGGTGGCGAGGTGCAGTTCACCGAAGCCCCCCTGGGCCACCGTGCGCACCAGGGCAAAACCGCCGATGCGGATGCCCGGCATCTCACCGGGCATGGGTACCTGGGGTTCAGGATCGGCGTCCGGCGGCCGCTGCCACAGGCGCAAGGCACGCTGCCAGAAGCCGGCGCCGGTCAGGGGCATCTCGCAAACCCACCACTCGGTGTTTGAGGTGGAGGGACCTTAACACAGGGGTGGACCAACGCTGGGGCGTCCGTCGTCCCCAGTTGGGGGGATCAGGCCTGGGGCGTCGCTGTGCGTGCCTGCACCATCTTGCCGATCAGGTAGACCAGCAGTGCGCCGGCGATGCCCGCGCCGTAGCGGACCGAGGAGGCCACCTCCGGCGGCAGCTCGGGTCGGGCGGCTGCGGTGGTCGGCAGGTAGGCCAGCACCGCCGGATCGGAGACGGCCATGGTGCCGGCGATCCAGCCCAGCAGCATGCCGCCCAGCACAATGATGGCCGGGAAGCGGTCCATCAGCTTGATCACCATCTGGCTGCCCCAGACGATGATCGGGATGCTGACCAGCAGGCCGAAGATCACCAGCGGCATCTGGTGGTCGCCACCGGCCGATTGCGCGGCGCCGGCGATCGCGATGACGTTGTCGACGCTCATCACCAGGTCGGCCACGATCACCGTCTTGACGGCGCCCCAGAGCTTGTCGCTGCCCTCGATGTTGCCGTGCTCCTCCTCGTCGCCCGGCGCGATCAGCTTGACACCGATCCACACCAGCAGCGCGGCACCGGCGATCTTCAGGTACGGAATGGCCAGCAGCGCCAGCGCGAAGAAGATCAGCACCACCCGCAGCACGATGGCGCCGGCGGTCCCCCACAGGATGCCCTGGGTGCGCTGGTGGGCCGGCAGCTTGCGGCAGGCCAGCGCGATGACCACCGCGTTGTCGCCGCCCAGCAGGATGTCGATCATGATGATCTGGCCGACGGCGATCCAGAAGTCGGCGTGCATGAACTGGTCCATGGGGTGTTCTCGTGTGGGGCTGGGTTCGGGCGGCAGTGTAGGCGCAGCACGGTGGCGCGTCGTGCGTGGAACTACAGATCCGGTGGCCACAGAAAAGCACACGGGCCGCATGCTGCGGCCCGTGCGGGGTCAGGCGAAACGCCCGGGGATCAGAGCAGGCCCTTGAGCAGGCGGCCCATTTCCGACGGGTTGCGGGTGATCGTGAAGCCGCACTCTTCCATGATGGCGAGCTTGGCGTCGGCGGTGTCGGCGCCGCCCGAGATCAGCGCGCCGGCGTGGCCCATGCGCTTGCCCGGAGGGGCGGTGACACCGGCGATGAAGCCGACCACCGGCTTCTTCATGTGGGCCTTGACCCAGCGGGCGGCTTCGGCCTCGTCGGGGCCGCCGATCTCGCCGATCATGATCACGGCGTCGGTGTCCGGATCGTCGTTGAAGGCCTTCATCACGTCGATGTGCTTGAGGCCGTTGATCGGGTCGCCGCCGATGCCGACGGCGCTGGACTGGCCCAGGCCGATCTCGGTCAGCTGCGCCACCGCTTCATAGGTCAGCGTGCCCGAGCGCGAGACCACGCCGATGCGGCCCTTGCGGTGGATGTGACCGGGCATGATGCCGATCTTGATCTCTTCCGGGGTGATCAGGCCGGGGCAGTTCGGGCCCAGCAGCAGGGTTTTCTTGCCGCCGGCGGCTTCCTTGGCCTTCATCTTGTTGCGCACTTCCAGCATGTCCCGCACGGGGATGCCTTCGGTGATGCAGATGGCCAGGTCCAGGTCAGCCTCGACGGCTTCCCAGATCGCGGCGGCGGCGCCCGCGGGCGGCACGTAGATCACCGACACGGTCGCGCCGGTCTGCTGGGCGGCTTCCTTGACGGTGCCGTAGATGGGGATCTCGGAGAACTTCTCGCCCGCCTTCTTGGGGTTCACGCCGGCGACGAAGCAGTTCTTGCCGTTGGCGTAGGCCTGGCAGCCCAGGGTGTGGAACTGGCCGGTCTTGCCCGTGATGCCCTGGGTGATGACCTTGGTGTCCTTGTTGATGAAGATCGACATGATGTGTTCCTGGTCGGTTCCTGGGCTGTATTACTTGACCGCCTCGACGATCTTCGTCGCGGCTTCGGCCATGGTGTCGGCAGCGATGATGGGCAGGCCGGATTCGGCCAGCATCTTCTTGCCCAGCTCCTCGTTGGTGCCCTTCATGCGAACGACCAGCGGCACCTGCAGATTGACGGCCTTGCAGGCGGTGATCACGCCTTCGGCAATGGTGTCGCAGCGCATGATGCCGCCGAAGATGTTGACCAGGATGCCCTTGACGTCCGGGTTCTTCAGCATGATCTTGAAGGCCTCGGTGACCTTCTCGGCGGTGGCGCCGCCGCCCACGTCCAGGAAGTTGGCCGGCTCGCCGCCGAACAGCTTGATGGTGTCCATGGTGGCCATGGCCAGACCGGCGCCGTTGACCAGGCAGCCGATGTTGCCGTCCAGGCTGATGTAGGCCAGATCGAACTTGGAGGCCTCGACTTCAGCGGGGTCCTCTTCGTCCAGATCGCGGTAGGCGACGATCTCGGGGTGACGGAACAGGGCGTTGGCATCGAAGTTGAACTTGGCGTCCAGGGCGATCAGGTTGCCCTTGGAGTCGCAGTTCAGCGGGTTGATCTCGACCAGCGAGGCGTCCGTCTCCATGTAGCAGCGGTACAGGTTCTGGAACAGCTGGACGGCCTGGTCGTGCGAGCCGGCCGGCAGGCCGACCGCCGCGGCGATCTTGCGTGCCTGGGCGTCACCCAGACCGGTCAGCGGATCGATCACCTCGGTGATGATCTTCTCGGGGGTGCTGTGCGCGACCTCCTCGATGTCCATGCCGCCCTCGCTGGAGGCGATGAAGGCCACCTTCTGGCTGGCACGGTCGGTCACGATGGAGACGTAGTACTCCTTCTGGATGTCCGCGCCTTCCTCGATGTAGAGGCGGCGGACCTTCTGGCCTTCGGCGCCGGTCTGGTGCGTGACCAGCTGCATGCCCAGGATCTGGCCGGCCAGGTCCTTGACGCCGTCGAGCGTCTTGGTGACCTTGACGCCGCCGCCCTTGCCGCGGCCGCCGGCGTGGATCTGGGCCTTGACCACCCAGACCGGACCGCCCAGCTTCTGCGCCGCTTCGACGGCCTCTTGCACGTTGAATGCCGGGTAGCCGCGGGGCACCGGCACGTCGAACTGGCGCAGGATTTCCTTGCCTTGGTACTCGTGGATCTTCATGGGAGGCTTGTCGTGGGTTCAGGACGAATGAGCAATCTGGCGTCGTTTCGCATGGCGAAATATCGATGCACGCTGCTCGCCGGCGACGGATTGTGCGGCACTTTTCTGCCAATTGGCTGACGAAGCCATCGCTCCGGATCAGCCTCCGCCGCCCAGGGACCGGGCAGGTTTCAGGGCGGTTTCAGGCCGCGCGGGACTGTAGCATGCATGTTGCGATGCAGCATCCTGCATCATGAAACCCGAGCGGCCCGGGATCAGTCGTCGTCGCGGCCACCCACGATGCGCCGGATCAGTGCCGGGGCAAAGCCCCGCGCCGCCAGAAAACGCATCTGTCGCGCACGCTCGGCCGGGTCGGTGGCGGGTTCGCCAAAGCGCTTGCGCCAGACCTCGCGGGCGCGCTCGGCCTCGCTGTCCTTCAAGGCTTGCTGGGCATCGGGGTCGAGTTCGACGCCGTGGCGGGCCAGCTCCTGGCGGATGCGCGCCTGGCCCAGCTTGGGCGCACGGGCATGCACCCGTGACTCGGCGAAGCGGGCGTCGCTCTGATGACGGCGTTCGGCCAGCCAGTCGAGCACGGGTTCGACCTCGGCGGCCAGGGCCTCGGGGTCGGGTTCGGTGTGGGAGCTGGGCGCCGCATCGCCCTCGAAGAAGGCCTGCAGCGGATCAGCGGCGCCGGCCAGCGGATCGCTGGCCGCCCACTGCGCGCGCTTGCGGGCGTGGGCGATCAGGCGGCCGCGCAGTTCCTGGCGGCTGTACTCGCGCCGCGCCAGCAGCGACAGGGCATAGGCCTTGAGGCCCAGGGGTTCGCGCGCCATGTCCGGGGCGCCGCGGCGGTGCTTACTCGGCGCCGACCACGTCGGGCAGCAGACGCACGCCCAGCGCCTCGCGGACCTTGTTCTCGATCTCGTGGGCGAGGTCGGCGTTCTCCTTGAGGAACTCGCGGGCGTTGTCCTTGCCCTGGCCGATCTTCTCGCCGTTGTACGAGTACCAGGAGCCGGCCTTCTCGACGATGCGGGCCTCGACGCCCAGGTCGATGATCTCGCCCTCGCGGCTGACGCCCTCGCCGTAGAGGATGTCGAACTCGGCTTCCTTGAACGGCGGCGCCACCTTGTTCTTGACGACCTTGACGCGGGTTTCGTTGCCGATGACCTCGTCGCCCTTCTTGATCGAGCCGATGCGGCGGATGTCCAGGCGCACCGACGAGTAGAACTTCAGCGCATTGCCGCCGGTGGTGGTTTCGGGGCTGCCGAACATCACGCCGATCTTCATGCGGATCTGGTTGATGAAGACCACCATGCAGTTGGACTTCTTGATGGTGGCGGTCAGCTTGCGCAGCGCCTGGCTCATCAGGCGGGCCTGCAGGCCGGGGAGCTGGTCGCCCATTTCGCCTTCGATCTCGGCCTTGGGGGTGAGGGCGGCGACCGAGTCGATGATGACCAGGTCGACGGCGCCCGAGCGGACCAGGGAGTCGACGATTTCCAGCGCCTGTTCGCCGGTGTCGGGCTGGCTGATCAGCAGCTCCTGCAGGTTGACGCCCAGTTTCTGGGCGTAGCCGGTGTCCAGGGCGTGCTCGGCATCGATGAAGGCGGCGACGCCGCCGAGCTTCTGCATCTCGGCCACCACCTGCAGCGTCAGGGTGGTCTTGCCCGAGGACTCGGGGCCGTAGATCTCGATCACCCGGCCACGCGGCAGACCGCCCACGCCCAGTGCAATGTCCAGGCCCAGCGAGCCGGTGGAGACGACCTGGATGTCCTCGACCGTTTCGCCCTCACCCAGGCGCATGATCGAGCCCTTGCCGAACTGCTTCTCGATCTGGGCCAGCGCGGCCTGCAGGGCCTTCGCCTTCTCGGGGTTGAGGGTCTTGGTGGGCGCGTCCATGGTGATCTCCTGTGTTGGCGGCGATTATGGCAGCAAAGCTGGATATTCGTACAGTACCGGGTGAGTGTCGACAGACAGCGGCGATGGCCCCTGCCTAGAATCGGGTGACCGGCCCACACCGGACCATAACGAGAGCCCCGTGGAGACACGCCATGCGCATCCTGATTGCGGAAGATGACCAAGTCCTGGCCGATGGGCTGCTGCGCACCCTGCGCGGCAATGGCTACGCGGTCGATCAGGTCAGCAGCGGCACCGAGGCCGACGCGGCGCTCGCCTCCCACGAGTTCGATCTGGTGATCCTGGACCTGGGCCTGCCGCGCATGCACGGCCTGGAAGTGCTGCGCAAGCTGCGCGGCCGCGGCTCGTCGATGCCGGTGCTGATCCTGACTGCCGCCGACTCGGTCGAACAGCGCGTCAAGGGGCTGGATCTGGGCGCCGACGACTACATGGCCAAGCCCTTTTCGCTGCAGGAGCTGGAAGCGCGCGTGCGCGCCCTCACCCGGCGCGGCCTGGGCACCGCCTCCAGCGTCATCAAGCACGGCCCGCTCACCTTTGACGCGACCGGCCGCGTGGCCTACATCAACGACCAGATGATCGAGCTCTCGGCGCGCGAGATCTCGCTGCTCGAGGTGCTGCTGCAGCGCGCCGGCCGCCTGGTCAGCAAGGACCAGCTGGTGGCGCGCCTGTGCGAGTGGGGCGAAGAGGTCAGCAACAACGCGATCGAGGTCTACATCCACCGCCTGCGCAAGAAGATCGAGCAGGGCCCGATCCGCATCGCCACCGTGCGCGGCCTGGGCTATTGCCTCGAGAAGATCGCCGCGTGAGCGCCGCGCGCCGCGGCTGATCGGGCATGCGCGTCTTTCCCCCCCTCGTCACCCCTGGGCCGGCGCCACGCGAGCAGCACTCGCTGTTCGGCGAGATCCTCGACTGGATGCTTGCCCCGCTGCTGCTGCTGTGGCCGATGAGCGTGGCGCTGACCTGGCTGGTCGCGCAGAACATTGCCGCGCGCCCCTACGACCGCGACCTGGGTCAACTGACCCGCATGATCGCGCAGCAGATGGCCGTCGAGTCGGCGGCCGCCGCACCGGGAGCGCCTTTGAAGCTGCCCGAGTCGGCCGCTGCCCTGCTGCGCAGCGACGATGTCGATCGCGTCTATTTCCAGGTGCTGGGGCCGCGCGGCGAGCTGCTGGCGGGTGATCGCGAACTGCCGCCGCCCGAGCTGGACCGGCTGGTGGTGGACGAGCTGGCGTTCCGCGACGAGTCGCTGCAGAACGAGACCGTGCGCATCGCCACCCTGCGCCCCGGCAGCCATCCTCGGGTGCTGCTGGTGCAGGTGGCCGAGACGCTGGACAAGCGCTCGCGCCTGGCCACCGAGATCATCAAGGGCGTGATCCTCCCGCAGTTCGTCATCCTGCCACTGGCCGTGTTGCTGGTGTGGTTCGCGCTGGCCCGGGGCATCGCCCCGCTCAACCAGTTGCAGCAGCGCATCCGCCAGCGAGAAAGTGGTGACCTCAGCCCGATCGACGAGCACGACGCGCCAGAGGAAGTGGCCCCGCTGGTGCGTTCGATCAACGACCTGCTGGCCCGGCTGGACCAGTCGATGGCCACCCACAAGCATTTCCTGGCCGATGCTGCGCACCAGCTCAAGACACCGCTGGCCGGACTGCGTACCCAGGCCGAGCTGGCCCAGCGCGAGATCGACGCCGGCTCCGATCCCAGGTCGGTCAAGCGCTCGCTGCAGCAGATCTCCCTGAGCAGCCAGCGCGCGGCGCACATGGTCAACCAGCTGTTGTCAATGGCCCGCGCCGAGGACCAGGAGCAGGCGCGGCGCCAGCAGGCCTACAGCCTGGTGCGCCTGGCCACCGAGACGGTGCAGGACTTCGTGCCCAAGGCCATGGACAAGCGCATCGACCTGGGCTACGAGGGCCCCGACAACGCCGACGGCGCACCGCGCCTGATTGGCCAGCCGCTGCTGGTGCGCGAGGCCATCCGCAACCTGGTCGACAACGCGCTGCAGTACACGCCCGAAGGCGGCACGGTCACCGTGCGCATCACCCCCGATCCCTTCGGCCAGGTGGTGGTGCTGGAGGTCGAGGACAACGGCCCGGGCATCCCCGAGGCCGAGCGCGATCTGGTGCTGCAGCCCTTCTACCGCGCGCTGGGAACCGAGGTGGATGGCAGTGGCCTGGGGCTGGCCATCGTCAAGGAGATTGCCGACCGGCACGGCGCCGAGCTGAGCATCTCGGCAGCGCGGCTGGCGCCTTCAGGCGAGCGGCCGGGCGCGCGCTTCACGCTGCGCTTTCCGGTCGGCGGCGATCCTGCTCCAGCGCCGTGATCGCCGTCTGGCGGGGCTGGTCTCGACCACTCAGCTTTGCATCAGCCGCCGGCTGCGCGCGATCGACATCAGCATGCCCAACGCCAGACCCAGCGTGGTCATCGCGGTGCCGCCATAGCTGATGAAGGGCAGCGGAATGCCGACCACCGGCAGGATGCCGCTGACCATGCCCATGTTGACCATGGCATAGGTGAATATCGACAGCGTGATGGCGCCGGCCAGCAGGCGCGTGAACAGCGTGGGCGCCTCAGCGGCAATGGTCAGACCGCGCAGCAGAACGAAACTGAAGGTGGCGATCAGCGTCAGCACACCCAGCAGGCCGAACTCCTCGGCAAAGGCGGCAAAGATGAAGTCGGTCGTGCGCTCGGGAATGAACTCAAGATGGGTCTGCGTGCCCTGCATCAGGCCCTTGCCGGTCAGGCCGCCCGAGCCGATGGCGATCATGCCCTGGATGATGTGAAAGCCCTTGCCCAGTGGGTCCTTGCTGGGATCCAGAAGGGTGCAGACGCGGTGGCGCTGGTACTCGCGCAGCACCGGCCACTTCACGTCGGGCTCGCAGATCGTGTCGCCGAAGGCCACCATGGCGCCGATGCCCAGCGCCACCGCCAGCACCACCGGAAGGATCAGGCGCCAGGACAGGCCGGCAAAGAAGATCACATACAGGCCTCCGCTGAGAATCAGGATGGCCGTGCCCAGGTCGGGCTGCTTGACCACCAGACCCACCGGTACCAGCAGCAGCGCGGCGGCGGCGATGAAGTCCAGCGTGCGCAGCTGCCCCTCGCGCTTCTGGAACCACCAGGCCAGCATCAATGGCATCGCCAGCTTGAGGATCTCGCTGGGCTGGATCACGATACCCAGGTTCAGCCAGCGCGTCGCACCTTTCTTCGTGATGCCGAACAGGGCCGTGGCAATCAGCAGCGCCAAGCCCAGCGTGTACAGCGGAACGGCCAGTTGCATCAGCCGCTGTGGCGAGACCTGTGCCACCGCGAACAACACCAGGCCGGCAATCAGCATGTTGCGGCCATGGTCGACAAAACGCGTGCCGTGGTCGAACCCGGCCGAGTACATGGTCACCATGCCCAGCACGGCCAGCACCAGCAGGCCCAGCATCAGCGGCAGGTCGAAGCCGCTGAAGACCGGCCGCAGACGCTGCCACAGCGACGGACGCTCGAACACCACGCTCATCGTGCTCCTCCGCTGGCGGCACTGGCTGCCACGGCGCTGGCCGGTGTCGACGCCGCCGAGGCCGCCGGGCTGGCCACCGCCAGCGCGGCGTTGCTGGCGGTGGGCAGCGGCACACTGTCG
>JAFLDI010000075.1 GCA_017302485.1 Burkholderiales bacterium
TCTTCTGGCCGTTGACCACGAGGTTGTTGCCGTCCACCGACACCTCGCCCTTGAAGCGCCCGTGCACGCTGTCGTACTTGAGCATGTAGGCCAGGTAGTCGGGCTCGAGCAGGTCGTTGATGCCGACAATCTGCACGTCCTTGGCGAAGTTCTGGATGGCGGCGCGGAACACCATGCGGCCGATGCGGCCGAAACCATTGATACCGATCTTGATGGTCATCTTGTCTACCTTTGGATGAGAGAGAACGAAAAAACAGCAGCAATCAAACGACAAGGGGCAGACCCTGCAGTCTGCCCCTCATCCAGTTACTTGGCGAGCACTTTGCGCACCGTCTGCACCAGGTTCTCGACCGAGAACCCGAACAGCGGGAACAGCACGTTGGCGGGTGCCGACTCGCCGTAGCGGTCGATGCCGATGACGGCATCGCAGCCGTACTTCCACCAGAAGTCGGTCACGCCAGCCTCGATGGCGATGCGCGGCAGCCGCGGCGGCAGGACCTCCTTCTTGTAGGCGCGGTCCTGGCGGTCGAAGACGGTGGTCGAGGGCATCGAGACCACGCGCACCGCGATCTTCAGCTTGGCCAGCTCGGCCTGCGCGTGCAGCGCCAGTTGCACCTCGGAGCCGGTGGCGATGATCACCGCCTGGGCCTTGCGCTTGAGGCCCACCTCGGCGGGCTCGGCCAGCACATAGGCGCCACGGGTGATGACGTCGGCGTCAGTCTTGGGCGCGTAGGGCAGGTTCTGGCGGCTCAGCAGCAGCGCGCTGGGGCGGCTCTTGTTGGCCAGCGCCATGGTCCAGGCCACCGCGGTCTCGGTGGTGTCGGCCGGGCGCCAGACATCCAGGCCAGGGATCAGGCGCAGGCTGGCGGCGTGCTCGATGCTCTGGTGCGTCGGGCCGTCCTCGCCCAGGCCGATCGAGTCGTGGGTGAAGACATGGATGACCCGGCGCTTCATCAGCGCGGCCATGCGGATGGCGTTGCGGCTGTAGTCGCTGAAGGTCAGGAAGGTGCCGCCGTAGGGGATGAAGCCCCCATGCAGCGCAATGCCGTTCATGATGGCGGCCATGCCGAACTCGCGCACGCCGTAGTTGATGTGGCGGCCGCCCACGCCCGCGTCGTTCTTGACCACCGCGCCCGCGGCGTCAAAACGCAGCTGCGGCGTGCTCTTGGTGTTGGTCAGGTTGGAGCCGGTCAGGTCGGCCGAGCCACCCAGCAGTTCGGGCAGTTGGGCGGTGAAGACCTCCAGCGCGATCTGGCTGGCCTTGCGGCTGGCCACGGTCTCGGCCTTCTCATGGGCACCGGCCACGGCCTCGACGGCGATCTCGGCAAAGCGCGCCGGCAGCTCGCCCGCCATGCGGCGCAGGAACTCGCCCGCCAGCTCGGGGTGGGCGGCCGAGTAGGCAGTGAAGCGCTTCTCCCACTCGGCCTGGGCCACGGCGCCGCGGTCGGTGGCGTCCCAGGCGGCTTTGATCTCGGCCGGGATGACGAAGGGCTCGGCTGTCCAGCCGATGGCCTCGCGGGTGAGCTTGATCTCCTCGGCGCCCAGCGGCTCGCCGTGCGCCTTGGCGGTGTTGGCGCGGTTGGGCGAGCCCTTGCCAATGCTGGTCTTGCAGACGATCAGCGTGGGCTTGTCGCTACTGCCCTTGGCCTGGGCGATGGCGGCGTCCAGCGCGTCCACGTCATGGCCGTCGACCGGACCGATGACGTTCCATCCACAGGCCTTGAAACGCGCCGGGGTGTCGTCGATGAACCAGGGCGCCACCTGGCCGTCGATCGAGATGCCGTTGTCGTCGTACAGCGCCACCAGCTTGTTCAGCTTCCAGGCGCCGGCCAGCGCGATCGCCTCGTGGCTGACGCCCTCCATCAGGCAGCCGTCACCCATGAACACATAGGTGTGGTGGTCCACCACGGCGTGGCCGTCGCGGTTGAACTCAGACGCCAGCAGCTTCTCGGCCAGCGCCATGCCCACCGCGTTGGTGATGCCCTGGCCCAGCGGGCCGGTGGTGGTCTCGACGCCGGGGGTGACATCCACCTCGGGGTGGCCCGGGGTCAGGCTGTGCAGTTGGCGGAAGGCCTTGAGCTGCTCGATCGGCAGCGCATAGCCCGTGAGGTGCAGCAGCGCGTAGATCAGCATCGAGCCGTGGCCGTTGGACAGCACGAAGCGGTCGCGGTCGGCCCACTGCGGCTGCGCCGGGTTGTGCTTGAGGTGCCGCGTCCACAACGCCTGGGCCATCTCGGCCATGCCCATGGGGGCGCCGGGGTGGCCGGAGTTGGCCTGCTGCACGGCGTCCATCGCCAGGGCGCGGATGGCCTGGGCCATCAGCGGATGATCGTTGCGGGGGGAGGTGGCGGGCATGGCGCGTCCGGGGTGGGTAGGGAGGGGGAACCCGGCATTTTATCGGCCCCGATAATCCGCCCCATGCAGGGCCTTCACCTCACCGCCGACCTGCGTGGCTGCGACCCGGCCGCGCCGGTGATGCACGACCCCGCGGTGCTGCGCGCGCTGTGCCTGGGCGCCGTGCGAGAGGCCGGGCTGCAGGCCGTGGGCGAGTTGTTCCATCGATTCCCGCCACCGCCCGAGGGGGGCGTGCCCGGCATCACCGGCGTGGTGCTGCTGGCCGAGTCGCATCTGGCGGTGCACACCTGGCCCGAGCTGGGTGCGGTGACGCTGGACGCCTATGTGTGCAACCTGGGCGAGGACAACAGCGCCAAGGCCACCGTGCTGATCGATGTGCTGCAGTCTGCGTTCGGAGCGACACAGGTGCAGCGCCAGGCGCTGCGTCGCGGTCAGGATTGAAGAACCCTCAGTCTTGACCTGACTCAAGGCCACTTCGGCAGTGTGCTGTCAATCTCCGGCCATCACCGCTGGAGAGACAACCGTGAAGCCCCTGTCGTTGACGATCATGAAGGACGAGCACCAGGCCCTGGCGGCCATGCTCAAGTCCTTGCCGTTGCTGCTGGCCCAATCGCACCGCGACGGCCGCCCGCCCGACTTTGCGCTGGTGCGCGCGATGCTGTTCTACATCGACGAGTTCCCCGAGCGCCTGCACCACACCAAGGAAAGCGAGCTGCTGTTCCCGAAGCTGCGCGAACGCGTGCCGGCCCTGAAGGACACCCTGGACCGGCTGGACCGCGACCACGCCCATGGCGAGCGCGGCGTGCGCGAGCTGGAGCACCTGCTGCTGGCCTACGAGGTGATGGGCGAGCCGCGCCGCGCCGCCTTCGAGCAGGCGGTGAACCACTACATCGACAACTACCTGCGCCACATGGCGGTGGAAGAGAGCGAGGTGCTGCCCGCCGCGCTCGAGCACCTCAGCGCCGAGGATTGGGCACAGCTCGACGCCGCCTTCGCGGCCAACCAGGACCCGCTGACCGGCCACGAGCCCGAGGACGGCTACCGGCCGCTGTTCCAGCAGATCCTCAATCGCGCGCCGGCGCCGATCGGTCTCGGCTAGGCTGGGGCGCGAACGCTGCCAGGTAGGCGCCCTCAAGGCGCGCACGCTGGCCGCCGTCGAGCACATCGGCAGCGGCACGCCAGCCACGCTCCAGCGCGGCCAGGGCGTCGGTCCAGACGCGGGCGTCGTCGACCTCGGCGTGCAGTTCGCGCGCCAGGTCCAGCCCCATGGGCGGTGGCGGCGCGGGCGGCTGCGTGAACTGTCGCTGGCGCTGGGCGGACAGCCGCTGCACCGTCTCCAGCGCCTGCACGAAGGCGTCCACCACGGCAGTCTGCTCCGGGCGGGTGGTCAGCGCACCGCGCTCCAGCGACACCCGCTGCAGCCACAGCCGCCAGGGATCAGGCGGCAGCATCTCGTCGAGCGAACGTTCAGCGCGGGCCGGACCTCGTGCGCCGGGCGGGCCGTCACCAGGCCCTCGCCCCGGACCCATCCCCCCCATCGGCTGGGCCGCCACGGCCACGCTCATCAACAGACTGCCCAGCGCAGCCAAGGTGTGCCATCGTCGATTCATGGCGCCAGTCTGGCCGCCTGGGCTTGCGCCAGCGTCGATGCCGGGTGAAGCCAGGTAAAGCCCGGCGTCGACAGGTCCGGGTGCGGGTTTCCTACAATCGGGGCATGACCGCCCCTGCCCCCGCCTACACCCGCGGTGCCGCCCTGCCGACGCTGCTTGCCCAGCGCATCGTCATCATCGACGGCGCGATGGGCACGATGATCCAGCGCTACAGGCTGGGCGAGGCCGACTTCCGCCATGCCGCGCTGGCCGATCATCCGAAGGACCTGAAGGGCGACAACGATCTGCTGGTGCTGACCCGGCCCGATGTGATCCGCGAGATCCACGAGCAGTACCTGGCCGCCGGCGCCGACATCATCGAGACCAACACCTTCGGCGCCACCTCCATCGCCCAGGAAGACTACGGCCTGGGCCACCTGGCGCGCGAGATGAACGTGGCCGCCGCCCGTGTGGCGCGCGAAGCGGCGGATCGCTACAGCACGCCTGAGCACCCGCGCTTCGTGGCCGGCGCGCTGGGCCCGACGCCGCGCACCGCCAGCATCAGCCCCGATGTCAATGACCCGGGCGCGCGCAACATCAGCTTCGACCAGCTGCGCGACAGCTACCGCGAGCAGGCCGAGGGGCTGCTGGAGGGCGGCTGCGACCTCTTCCTGGTCGAGACCATCTTCGACACCCTCAACGCCAAGGCCGCCATCTTCGCGCTCGACGAGCTGATGGAAGCCACCGGCGAGCGCCTGCCGGTGATCATCTCCGGCACCGTCACCGATGCGTCCGGCCGCATCCTCAGCGGCCAGACGGTGGGCGCCTTCTGGCACTCGGTGCGCCATGCGCGCCCGCTGGCGATCGGCCTGAACTGCGCGTTGGGCGCCACGCTGATGCGGCCCTACATCGAGGAGCTGGGCCGCGTGGCCGGCGACACCTTCGTCAGCTGCTACCCGAACGCCGGCCTGCCCAACCCGATGAGCGATACCGGCTTCGACGAGACGCCCGAGGTCACCGGCGGCCTGATGGAAGAGTTCGCCAAGGCGGGCTTCCTGAACATCGTCGGCGGCTGCTGCGGCACCACACCGGCGCACATCGCCGCCATTGCCCAGCGCGTGGGCCGCTACCAGCCGCGCGCGCTGGCCAGCCGGCCGTTCAGCCGGCTGGTCGCCGAAGCAGCCGGATAAGCCGTCGCCCTCTCCCCGACTCATCGATGTTGGGGACTGTGTGGCGCCCCCCCGTGCGTTAGCCTGAGCGTCCTTGCCGCGTTCGGGAGTGACGATGGACCAAGCCAAGCCGCCGGCGCCCAGATCGGGCCTGCTGGGCAATGAGAACTTCCGCTGGCTGTGCGTGACCGTGCTGCTGCCGCTGCTGGGCTGGATCTGGGGGCAGCACCTGGAGCGCATGAACAAGGAAGAGACCGCCCGGGCCTTGGCGCTGGCCAAGGCGGAGGCGCAGGCCCGTGAGCAGGATGCCATCCGGCGACAGGGCATCGAGGTCCTGATCCGACTCCTGCCGGACATCAACGCGGAACCCTTCTCCGCGCGGCAGACCAATGCGCTGTCGGTGATGGCCGCCATGAAGGACCAGGGGCAGTTGCCCAGCACGCTGACTGCTGCGCTGCACGGCAACATCGAGCGGCTGAACGCCCAGACCAACAGCAAGGGGCTGTTCGACAACCCCGAGGCCCGTCGGCAAAGCGAGAGCCTGGCGCCCAGCTTCGTCAGCAGCGAGCAGATCCAGACCGATGGCGCCGTGCCCCAGCCATCGCTGGTCACCGGCGCACGCATCTACCTGCAGATCTACGACGAGACGCAGCGCGCCGCGGCGCTCTCGCTGCAGCAGTCGCTGCGCAGTGCGGGTTTCGCCGTGCCCGGGATTGAGAACGTCACCGCCACCGCCGCAGCCCGCCTTCGGCCGCCACCCACCAACCACGGACCCGGCACCGTGCGCTACTTCAAGGCCCGCGACCGGGACGCGGCCCTGCAGGTCGCCGCACTGGCGCGTCAGGCGCAGCCGCCGCTGGCCCTGGAAGTCAAGGACCTGTCCGCGCAGCCGGTGTTCAAGAACGTCCCGCTGGGTCAGCTGGAGCTCTGGTTCCCGCTGTCGCCGCCCCGCTGAGCGCCGCGCCGCAGCGCGCCATCCATCACCTGCTGCAGCTGCCGCTGCAGCTCGTCAAGCTCGCCCTGCATCGCACCGACCAGTTGGTGGTAGACCCGCTGCTGGCGCGTCAGGTCGCGCAGGCGCTGTGCCATGCGGTGGGCCACGCCGGCCATCAGCTTGGCGGCCACTTCGGGCTCGGTGCGCATCATGCGCTGCAGCGCGTTGCGGCTGAGGCCGGCACCGATGACCGGCGCGGTGGCGGTGCAGGTGGCCGTGCGCGGGCCGCCGTCGAGCAGCGCGGTCTCGCCGATCAGGTGGCCGGGCCCGGCCACCGAGACCACCACCGGCTCATCGCGCCGGGCCACGATGGTCTCCACCGTCACCTCGCCGGAGAGCACCAGCAGCATGAAGCCGTCGCCCGCAGGCTCGCCCTCGCGGGTCAGGACCTGGCCTTCGGGACAGCGCAGCAAGCGCGTGTAGGAGACGATGCAGTGGGCATCCAGCATGCTCAGCCCCGCCAGACCCTCGGCGCGCCGCATCAGGTCGGCGGCGCGCTCCGCCCAGACGGGCTCGTCGGCCATCGAGCGGCTGATCAGTTGGGGCGCGGCGGGGTCGGTCATGGTCAGCGCGCGACGATACCGCGGGCGGCGCAGGCGCCCACCCGGGGCGAGCCCGGGCCTCCGTTAAAATTGCCCGCTTCCAAGGAGCGTTGCAGCAGCGCGCCGGCCCGCCGTGGATGCCGCGCTGTCAGGCTTGGGGCCCAACAACCACGCTCGCCCGACCTTTCCAGCGGGTGAGCCCGCCTGCCCATGACGCCGATGAACGCTGCCCCCACCCCGCCCCCGATGCGCCTGTCCGGTCTCGAGCCCGTCTCGATCGGCGACGGCTCGCTGTTCGTCAACATCGGCGAGCGCACCAATGTCACCGGCTCGCGCGTGTTCGCCAAGATGATCCTGGCCGGCGAGTACGAGAAGGCGCTGGCCGTGGCCCGCCAGCAGGTGGAGAACGGCGCCCAGGTCATCGACGTCAACATGGACGAGGCGATGCTGGACTCGCAGGCGGCGATGGTGCGCTTCCTGAACCTGATCGGCTCCGAGCCCGAGATCGCCCGCGTGCCCATCATGATCGATTCGTCCAAGTGGGCGGTGATCGAGGCCGGCCTGAAGTGCCTGCAGGGCAAGGGCATCGTCAACTCGATCAGCCTGAAGGAAGGCGAGGCCGAGTTCAGGCGCCAGGCCACGCTGGTGCGCCGCTACGGCGCCGCCGCAGTGGTCATGGCCTTCGACGAACAGGGCCAGGCCGACACCTTCGCCCGCAAGACCGCCATCTGCGAGCGCGCCTACCGCATCCTGGTCGACGAGGTGGGCTTCCCGGCCGAGGACATCATCTTCGACCCCAACATCTTCGCCATCGCCACCGGCATCGAGGAGCACGACAACTACGCCGTCGACTTCATCGAGGCGACGCGCTGGATCAAGCGGCACCTGCCGGGCGCCAAGGTCTCGGGCGGCGTGTCCAACGTGAGCTTCAGCTTCCGCGGCAACGAGCCGGTGCGCGAGGCCATCCACACCGTCTTCCTGTACCACGCGATCCAGGCGGGGCTGGACATGGGCATCGTCAACGCCGGCATGGTGGGCGTCTACGACGAGCTCGATGCCGACCTGCGCGAACGCGTCGAGGACGTGGTGCTCAACCGCCGCGCTGATGCGACCGAGCGCCTCCTGGAGGTGGCCGAGCAGGTCAAGGGCGCGGCCAAGGACGACAGCGCGCGCCTGGCCTGGCGCCAGCACGGCGTGAACGAGCGCCTGAGCCACGCGCTGGTACACGGCATCACCGAGTTCATCGACGCCGACACCGAGGAGGCCTGGCAGGCCATCCGCACCAGCGGCGGCCGTCCGCTGCACGTGATCGAAGGCCCGCTGATGGCCGGCATGAACACCGTGGGCGATCTGTTCGGCGCCGGCAAGATGTTCCTGCCGCAGGTGGTCAAGAGCGCGCGCGTGATGAAGCAGGCGGTGGCCCACCTGCTGCCCTACATCGAGGCCGAGAAGCAGGCCGCGCTGGATGCCGGTGCCGACGTGCGCGCCAAGGGCAAGATCGTCATCGCCACCGTCAAGGGCGATGTGCACGACATCGGCAAGAACATCGTCACGGTGGTCCTGCAGTGCAACAACTTCGAGGTCGTCAACATGGGCGTGATGGTGCCCGCGCAGGACATCCTTGAGAAAGCCCGCGCCGAGGGCGCCGACATCATCGGCCTCTCAGGCCTGATCACGCCCAGCCTGGAGGAGATGCAGCACGTCGCCGCCGAGATGCAGCGCGACGAGTGGTTCCGCATGAAGAAGATCCCGCTGCTGATCGGCGGGGCCACCACCAGCCGGGTGCACACCGCGGTGAAGATCGCGCCGCACTACGAAGGCCCGGTGGTCTACGTGCCCGACGCCTCGCGCAGCGTGGGCGTGTGCTCGGACCTGCTGTCCGACGACCGCGCCAGCCGCTTCATCGATGAGCTGAACGCCGACTACGTCAAGGTGCGCGAGCAGCATGCCAACAAGAAGGTCACGCCGCTGGTCAGCCTGGCGGCGGCGCGGGCCAACAAGACGCCCATCGACTGGGCCGGCTACACGCCGCCGAGGCCCAAGTTCATCGGCCGCCGCGAGTTCCGCAACTACGACCTCGCCGAGCTGGCCAAGTGCATCGACTGGGCGCCGTTCTTCCAGACCTGGGACCTGGCCGGCAAGTTCCCGGAGATCCTGCGCGACGAGATCGTTGGCAGCGAGGCGCAGCGCGTGTTCAGCGACGGCAAGCGTTTGCTGAACCGGCTGATCGAAGGCCGCTGGCTGCAGGCCAATGGGGTGATCACGCTGTTGCCGGCCAACACGGTGGACGACGACACCATCGAGGTCTACACCGATGAATCGCGCCGCCAGGTGGCGCTGCGCTGGTCGCCGCTGCGCCTGCAGACCGAGCGGCCGGTGATCGACGGCGTGAAGCGGCCGAATCGCAGCCTGGCCGACTTCATCGCGCCGAAGGGCACGCAGCCCGACTACATCGGCCTGTTCGCGGTGACCGCGGGCCTGGGCGTGGAGAAGAAGGAAAAGCAGTTCGTTGACGACCACGACGACTACAGCGCCATCATGCTGAAGGCGCTGGCCGACCGGCTGGCCGAGGCCTTCGCCGAGCGGCTGCACCAGCGCGTGCGCACCGAGTTCTGGGGCTATGCGCCGGACGAGGCGCTGAGCAACGACGAGCTGATCGCCGAGGCCTACCGCGGCATCCGCCCGGCGCCGGGCTACCCGGCCTGCCCCGACCACAGCGTCAAGCGCGCGATGTTCGAGGTGCTGCAGGCGCCGGCCATCGGCATGGGCCTGACCGAAAGCCTGGCCATGACGCCGGCGGCCAGCGTCAGCGGCTTCTACCTGGCGCACCCGCAGGCCACCTACTTCAACGTGGGCCGCATCGGTGACGACCAGCTCGAGGATTGGGCGCAGCGCCAGGCCATTGCCACCGACCTGGCGCGCCGCCAGCTGGCGCCGGTGCTGTAGCAGCCTGCGCCGGGGCGTGTCATTCGCGTCCGGCTGTAAGTGCGCTTCCGGCTCCGGTACAGCCTGATACACCGGCCGGGTCGCCGCTGTCGATAACTCCCTGCGGGGCGCCCAGGCGCGTCGTTGGGGATCGATGTGAGAACAATCAAGGCCCTGTACGGGGCAGTGGCGCTGTGCGGCGGCTTGCTGCTGTCGGCCTGTGGCGGGGGTGGCGGCGAGGCGGCCGTTGGCGAGACGCTCAGCAGCAGCGGTGGCAGCGTCGCCAACGAGATGCCGAGCTCGCGCGAGCAGGCGGCGCGCTTCCTGGCCCAGGCCACCTTCGGCCCCACCGAGGCCGACATCGACAGGGTGATGGCCATCGGCTATGGCGCCTGGATCGACGAGCAGCTGGGCTTGCCGGCGGCCTCGCACCTGGCGGCCTGGGAAAGCGCCAACGCCGCCATCAAGGCCACCAACCCCAGTAGCAGCGCCGGCCAGGACCAGGTGCTGGAGAGTTTCTGGCGCCAGGCCGTCACCGGCCCCGACCAGTTGCGCCAGCGCATGGCCTTTGCGCTGTCGCAGATCTTCGTCATCTCGATGCAGGACAGCGCCGTCGGCGACAACCCGCGCGCAGTCGCCGCCTGGCTGGACATGCTGGGCAGCCAGGGCCTGGGCAAGTACCGCGATCTGCTGGAGACGGTGTCGCGCCACCCGCTGATGGGCCAATACCTGTCGCACCTGCGCAACCAGAAGGCCGACCCGAAGACCGGCCGCGTGCCCGACGAGAACTATGCGCGCGAGGTGATGCAGCTGTTCTCCATCGGCCTGGTGGAGCTGAACGCCGACGGCAGCGCGCGCTCCGACGGCAGCAAGCCGCTGGAAACCTATGGCCCGGCCGACATCGCCGGCCTGGCCAAGGTGTTCACCGGCTGGAGCTGGGCCTGCCCCGACTGGCCCGACAACAACTGCTTCTTCTGGGGCTCGGTCAGCGGCAACAGCGATCCCGACCGCAGCTTCAAGGCGATGCTGGGCTATCCGCAGTACCACTCCACCGAGGAGAAGCGCTTCCTCGGCACCGCGATCCCGGCGCAGTCGACGTCCGACCCGCAGGGCAGCCTGCGCGTGGCGCTGGACACGCTGGCCGCGCATCCGAACGTCGGGCCCTTCATCGGCAAGCAGCTGATCCAGCGGCTGGTGACCAGCAACCCCAGCCCACAGTACGTGGCCGCGGTGGCCGCCGCCTTCAAGGGCAGCGGCGGCGACATGAAGGCGATGCTGCGCGCGGTGCTGATGCATCCCGAGGCGCGCGCCGCCTCGGCCACCGCCGGAAAGCTGCGCGAGCCGGTGCTGAAGCTGTCGGCTTACCTGCGCGCCTTCCCGCATGCGTCCGACACCGGCAACTGGCGCGTCGGCAACACCGACAGCAGCGGCAGCGCGCTCGGTCAGTCGCCGCTGCGCTCGCCCTCGGTGTTCAACTTCTTCCGCCCCGGCTACGTGCCGCCGGGCACCGAGTCGGCCGTGGCCGGCCTGGCGGTGCCCGAGATGCAGATCACGCACGAGACCTCGGTGGCCGGC